>JAPOYE010000098.1 GCA_026706695.1 Candidatus Dadabacteria bacterium
ATTGGGTTTGTGACATCCGTGACCAATGTGTTTCCACAGGTGTGCCGTTCTTCTTCAAGCAATGGGGAGGGCGAACACCCAAGGCTGGTGGTCGCATGCTTGAAGGGGTGGAACATAACGCTATGCCTAACTACTACTAAACGGAGGAATTATCCATGTCTTCTTTCGAGTGGCACCCTAGTGAGCCACCTCCTCGGATTGAACTACATAGCAAGGCGAAACTGGATGTGTTGCGCAGATACATTCAGGAATATTTCGATAGACTGAATGTCAATCCGCAACGGGAGGAATTCAGGCTTGATCTAATCGATGGTTTTGCTGGAGGCGGTACATTTCGTGATGGAAATACCGAAATCTCAGGTACGCCTTTGGTCATGTTAGAGGAAGCAAAAAAAGCAGAAGAGCGTTTAAACAGGAAGCGGAAAAAGCGACTACACATCAATTGTAAATTCTATTTTGTTGACAAAGAGGAAGCTCATACGGATCACCTCAGAAAAGTTCTCAGAGAGCGTGGATACAGGGTTGATGAAGACAAAATTGTTGTCCGAACCGGTCTTTTCGAGAATGAAGTCAAAGATATTCTCCGTTCAATTAAACAAAGACAGCCTCGTATTGGACGTGCCATTTTTCTTCTCGACCAGACCGGTTTTTCTCAGGTAGAGTTGTCACTCGTCTCTAATATCTTGGGTGAGTTGAATGCGGCCGAAGTCATACTGACATTTGCTGCGGAGTCACTTGTTAATCATCTGACAGAAACACCTCAGATAGTCAAAGCGGTTTCACCGCTGCAATTGACTGAACAACAGATAGGCGATTTGATAGAAAATAAGGATGGGGTTGGTGGAAGGGCACTAGTTCAGAGGACTTTGCGCGACCATCTGCGCGTAAGGACCGGGGCAGAATACGACACTCCGTTTTTCATTCGCCCCAAAGTGTCTCGCCGTGCATTATGGTTTCTCCATTTATCGAGACATCCCACCGCGCGAGATGTGATGATTCAACTGCATTGGGAGATTCAGAATAGGTTTGAGCATTATGGTCCCGGTGATTTCGGCATGTTAGGGTGGGATGCATTAAGAGACTCCTCAAATCTTCCTTTGTTTCAATTCGGCGACCTTGACAAGGAGCGGATGCAAAAACAGCTTCTGGACTCGCTTCCAGGGAAGTTACATAGCTTGGTATCTGAACAGCCAGTTACCGTAGATGCAATGCGGCATAGATTCGCAAATCAGACTGCCGCTCGGTTTTCTGATCTTGATGAGATTGTCCTTCAGCTCGTTAGAGAAAAAGAGTTTCAAATTCTAGATCCAGAAGGCAAGGTGCGTTCGCGTTCGCTAAAGCGTTTGAAGTCTACAGATCGAATAGCACTACCTCCAATTTTATTATTTTCGGTAGTCTCTCGCATACGGTGAATTTTCTTTTTGGTAACTATTTCAGATCAAATCTCCAGACGGAGACCACTTCCTTGCCAGCACCGTGCTCTTCCCCCTATCTGAATACCTTTATCTCAAAAGTATTCTTCTCTCTGGGATCAAGTTCGGTCGGGATTTAATCGTATTATATTTGGGAATATAGTTATTGGCCCGAGACTTGTTTTACCCAAGGCACATATTCATATGGGTCTCCACCAGCAATTCGTAGACGGTTCATGTATTTACCATTATAGCCAAACTTTCTGAGTAAGATTAGTTCTATGTACCAGAGACTCAACCGAATAGCATCTATTTGGGCCTCGGGAGGAATGGGCGTATATTTCTTTTCTGCATGAACTAGGTCGTTGCGGATTTGTACAATCGCTTCTGGCGCATCGCCAATGTAACAATCTTCATATTTCTCCCTTCTTTGTTTAATTTTTTGTTCGGAAAAATCTTTTAGACCTTTACATGAAGAAGGTATCTCATTGTCAATCTCGACTATTCCTAATAATTTCCGCAGCTTTTTTTCTGTTGATAGTTCCTTTGTTTTATTTGCTGAGAGCTCTTTTCTTATAATCTTGTAAGACAAAGATTCTAAGGCAGCTTGAGCAAGAATGATGCCTATATGAGCAAAACTATTATTACTGTTGAAATACCAGTCAATAACTGTACATAGGGTCTTTTTCCAGTCTGGATCATTATAAAAGCACCAAAATCCAGGAAACAACTGGGAAATACTATCTCCTCCTCCTATTGCAGGTAAACATCCCTTAGTTCCTTGACTCCATGGTTCGACATGAGCGGTTCCCCATTCAAGTGTCAACTCCCTATCGTATTCATCAATCGCTTTCACGAGTGTTAAACCACACGCCGAACCGCTGACGAACGAAAGAAAAACTCGCAAACCACTCAAAACATTTTTTGCCTCACTTACTAAGAATGTTTCTCTATCAGAGCGGTTGATAAGCCCTGTGTGTGAGACAGCGTATCCATCTTCTTGCTCTAATATCTTCCGGTTTTCATGGAAGTTAGGTGTTTCTGTAATATCAATCCTCCAAGGATGATGTTCCATTTTTGTAGCACCTAATCGACGGAGAGACTTTTCATTAACTTTGGTTTTTTTGTCATGCGAACCATAAAATTCCCTAAAATTTAACATGCTGAAACTCATGGATTGAATTCGTGTATCCGGTTGAGCTACAGTACATGGACTCACAGCAGGCACTAAAAACCCCCTAAAAGAGTTTTTTGATTTTTTGAAAACAACGTCATTGAAATTGTAAAAAAGTAGTACGTTGATTTTGAAACCGTTTCCTAGGGTAATGAGGAATGGTCTATGTTGGTAATGCTCTAAAAGTAATATGGGAAGATGCTCCGACTCCATACGGCATGTTATGATTGGTGATAGATGAAGAAGCACGTTAACCGAACAAGGTGTCGGCAAGCGTAAGTTTCCTACATGAGTTACACTTGTATTTTCCAAGAAAATTGGCTCATTTGCTTTTGAAGGAAGATTATCTAGAGACATCCTTACTTTCTACTCCTTGAAGTATTCTTTGTCCCCCCTTTTGTTGGTTTAATTTTGGTTTTTAGTGGCATCCGCATTTTTTCGTAGAGCATGAAGAGATGTTCAACTCGCTGGCGTTCTGAGGAGAAGCCTGTACGGCGATAGAGTCGGTCTACCGCACGATCTAGGGTTTGATGAGCCCGGCGCAGATTGGGTGGCATAAGATTAGGGTCGTAGAGATCAGATAGCGTCGCATCCGGATGGGTGGCGCGGGCATCAAGTACCGCTTGCGCAAGTGGTTCCAGTCTCGACGTATTTTTACCTTGCGGGGGCAATGGAAAAGTGTTGTAGACTACACCGATGGAATACATATAACGGCTTTCCAAACGTCCTGCTACTGCGCGCATCCAAGCCATGTGCATAGCTGAGGTCAACAATGCGAAATCCACAAGAGTAGCGTCGGGAAGCAGGCGAAGACTATTGCTTGGAATTACTGGTGGTTCGAGCCAACCGATGGGGACATACTCCCGCCGTTCTGAACTGATCTCTGGAATGACCAGAAACGGGGCTGTGGGAAGCACGTTTACATGGTAGAGAGTAGGGATTTCCGCTAATTTCTGCGTTGGCTTGCTCTTGCTGGCTTTACGGTAATCGCGCACGGAGGCAATTCGTTTCCTTACCTCCGGCAACTTTGCCAGCAAGGACGGCGATACGCCATGCAAGGCAAGAATCCAGCGTCTACTACCTTGCAGAAACTCCCGGGCGCCAACAAAAGGGCGCAACAGAGGTCCGGCATCGGGTTCTTCCTCGAGAAACCGCGCCCGCTCTTCGGCCGTAAAAATGTAATGGCCACCGTCTATCGGTTTTGACCCGATAATCAGTTTTGTCATCCCGTTGATTGGTCTGCTCTCCTCGCAAACCGTTATATGGGGGTTAGGAAGTCCAGCAGCGTCAAACAGATAAGGTGAAAGTGTCTTGTGCCGGGTTTCTTCCGGTTCGCCATCAATGTCAGGATAGCTGAACAGGCGTTTTTCCGGTTTTGCTTTTTCTCGTCTATCCAGCCCGATGATTACGACATGGACATGTGCTTTGCCTCGCACCTCGGAACCTCAGGCGAAGGTACGGTGAGCGAAGCTGATTTCGAGCTTCAAACGGTCAAACAGCACCGGCCAGAGTTGCGCTACTTGCTCGCCCTGCGTAATGGAATTAGTCGCCACGAATCCGATTCGCGCCGAGGTATTTCGAACATGTTCTCCGGCTTTTATAAACCAGGCGGCGACATAATCCAGACTGCCGCCGCTTTTACCCAGACCGGCTATCTTGCGAACTTGCGCGCGCTGGTCAGCCGTCTGAAATTTTGCGCCCACAAAAGGCGGATTGCCGAACACGTAGTCGCAGCGCTCCGGCGGCAGAATCTCGGTCCAGCCGGTCTCCAGGGCGTCTCCGTATCGAATATTGGGCGATTCTTTCAGCGGAATACGCGCGTAAGCCTCCCCGAACTCCAGGCTCAACCGGTTATTCATGATATGGTCCATCATCCAAAGGGCGGTCTCGGCGACCCTCACTGGAAATTCACCGAGTTCAATACCGTAGAACTGGTTCACATTCACCAAGGAGAGTATCTCCATATAAAATTCTCTCTGTCGTCCTGATCTGGTTTCCGTCGTGCGGATTTTACGCGTGCGAAGCTCACGGATTACCTCTATTTCAAGCAGACGGATTTCCCTGTAAGCGATGATCAAAAAGTTCCCGCAGCCACAGGCCGGATCGAAAAAGGTAAGGTTGCCGAGCTTCTTCTGAAACTCTCGAAGCCGTTTTTCGCGGTTGTTCTTCAATGCCTTCATTTTCTCGAATTCAGCGCGGAGTTCATCAAGAAACAGCGGTTCAATCACCTTGAGGATGTTTTTCTCGGTAGTGTAGTGCGCACCTTGGGCGCGACGCTCGGCCGGTTCCATGACCGACTGGAAAAGCGCGCCGAAAATTGCGGGAGATATGTTCGACCAGTCAAAATAACAAGCCTCGAGCAACCGCTCGCGCATTGTCCTGGTAAAAGAAGGGATACGCAAGGGTTCACGGAAAAGGTCGCCGTTTATGTAGGGAAAGCCTGCGAGGTCTTCGTCAAGCGTTGTAGAGCGCTCGTTATCCGGCGTATCCAGAACCTGGAAAAGCTGGGCAAGCAGAGGCCCTAGATCAGAACCGTCTTCCCTAGTACGCGTCTCGATGAAATCTAGGAACATGTCGCGCGGTTCGAAAATACCCGTGTCGTCGGCAAACAGGCAGAAAACGATCCGCACCAGGAAGCGTTCCAGATCCCCGTGGCCGCGGTACCCGGCCTCATCAAGCGCGTCGTGCAACCGCCCGACGAGCTCAGCCGCCTTGATATTGACCGGGTCCTGATCGCGGAAAGTCTTGCGTTCCACGCCGATAATAAATCCGAATTTTTCGACATGGGTTGAAAGTTCGGGCAACGTAAAACGAAGCAGTTCCCTTTCGTCGCGGTCGAGAAGTTCGAAGTTTTGGAAATCGCTTATGAGTGTATAGCGCGGGCGGTCTTTTTCAGGCAGAGCATCAGAGTAATCTCCCGCCTGCTTGCGGGCGGGATTCAGATCACGACCTGCGCTTTTTTGTTCAACCAGCAGCATCCCCGGCCAGAACAAGTCAATGAATCCTGAACTGTTGTCCAGTTTCTGCACATGTTCTTCGTAACGCGCGACAGAACGGCGTTTAACGCCGAATATTTCAAAAAAATCGTTATAGAAACTTTGCGTTTCTCCTTTTTCGTAGGCAGCGTCCGCCCATTCGCGGGAGAATTCGGCGGCACGGCTTCGGATTTCATTCCAAGACAAGCGCATGGCGGTTTATATTTTCAATCAAAATGCTTCCATAATCGGGTGGTTATATATATTATGAAAACGAGATCAAAGCAGTCCTTTGAGAAGTCCTCCGTCTACTTGGATAGTAGTTCCAGTCATGTAGCTTGCTTTTTCTGAAGCAAGAAAGCAGGCTAGGGCGGCCAGTTCTTCAGGGGTTCCTATTCTTTGCAGGGGAATATCCTTCTCCATCTCTTCTATGGCTTCTTCGTATTCAATGCCCGACTGCGCAGCCCTTTTTTCCGCAAGCACTTTTATCCTGTCCGTGTAGATTCTTCCGGGGCAGATGTTGTTCACCAGTATATTGTCTTTTGCCAGTTCGTTTGAAAGAGTCTTTGAGAAGCCTATGAGCCCGGCACGGGAAGTGTTTGAGAGTATCAGCCCGTCTATTGGCTGCTTAACGGCTATTGAGGTTATGTTGACTATTCTTCCCCAGCTTCTCTTCTTCATCAGAGGAACTACTTTCTTCGCCAGGTAAATGCCGCTTAGAAGGTTAAGTTCCAGAGCGTTTTGCCAGTCAGGTGATTCAAAATCTTCAAAAAAGCCGAAAGGGGGTCCTCCGGCGTTGTTTATCAGAATATCAATTCCGCCAAGTGCTTTTACCGTTTCTTCTATTACACGGTCAATCTGTTCTGTATTTGTTACATCGGCCGCGGAGACAAGAACATGGACATCAAAACGAGTTCTAATTTCGGAAGCTGTGCGTTCTATTTCGTCTTCCGAACGCGAGAATATGGAGAGATTTACACCTTCATCCGCAAGAGCGAAAGCTATTGCTTTTCCGATTCCCTTGCTGGACGCCGCTACCAAGGCGACCTTTCCCTTTATACCGAGGTCCATAAGCTATTTTTTCTTCTGCTTTGACTTTGCTTTCTTCGTATCGGACTTTATCGAGTCATATGTCTGACTGGAACCTGAAACAGCAGCTTGTTCCGTTGGAAGAACGGGACTTTGAGAAGAAGCGGCAGGGGCACCTTCTCCGACATCGTGATCTTTTAGCTGCTTGGGCTCAGTTATTTTTTTCTTCCCGTAGTCGGTTTCATACCAACCCGAGCCTTTCAGGTGAAAAGCGGAAACAGAGATGAGTCTTTTAAGTCTTCCTCCGCATTCCTCGCACTTTCTTACAGGTTTGTCATTAAAGCCCTGCAGGATCTCGAAGACGCCTTCACACTTCTGGCATTGATATTCGTAAATAGGCATGGCTTATAAAATCTCCCATATTTCCAGAAAATCATCCGGACATATGAGAAAAAATCAAGAACAGCGGTGAAATAGGGCGCTTGTAGCTGATTTCCCCGGATTTGTTCATGGATTTAAATAAGTTTACATAATATACATTATCGGACGTTGGGTATTTTCGCTGGGAAACTGGAGGAGGAGTATCATTTGGGATATATTTATGAGTAATTAGAGGTAATTAAAGATAAAAGCTTATAGGTTTTTCAGACAATTATGACTATTGTCCTTCTTGGACCATGAACTCCCAGTGTAAGGTTAAGTTCTATATCAGCCGTTCTACTCGGTCCAGTTATAAAAGAAATACACGTACACAATTCATCATAATTTTTTTCATAAGATTCCCCGAGCTTTGCAAACAGAGCATGAATATCCAAAACTATGTTCTCCTTTTCAAGTATCGCGATATGCACGGGAGGTAGAAGCGAAGTAAGTCTCGGCTGCTCCGGACCGGACAGCAGAACTAAAGTTCCTGTGTCAGCAATGGCAAAATCAGCTCCAGTTATTCCTATATCTGCGGTTGCAAGATCAGTTTCCGAGGCAATTTCAAGTGATTTCAAGGGTTTTGTATTCCAGAAGGAAACCGACTGGGCACCAAGCTCTTGGATAAGTTCATTTATTTTCTCAATCAGGCTTCCCTTTTCTTCGAGAAGATGAACTTCCCCGGATACCATCTTAAAGTTTACTATAAAATCGTTTTGTAACTTACTTTGATCAATAGATAATTGAGGATCTAGAAAGACCCTTTCCGTACTTTCGTTTACGTCTCTCTCCATTGTTGATACAGAACATAAGTTTTGCAGTATAAGTGCCTTTGATTCTTTAGAAATCATTTTAGTAATGTTCCGTTTTTCCCATGATATTTTTCTTTCCATCTCTCTCTGAAGGGTTTTTTCGAAAAAGCAGGAAAATTCTTTTCTTTAGTCCATTTTGAAAAAGGATATGGAAGTCCCCGTAGCTCATTATCTCTTTGGTAGAAATACTGGAGAAAGACCATCATTTTTCCTGTAAGGTTATAGTAAAACGGCTTGCTGAAAACGAAACTCCAGACCCGAAAAGCAATTTTCTCCATGAATCCTGCCGGATCCGGCTTTTTCCTGCCCTGTTCCACTACTTTCTGTCTCAGAGAGAGAAGAACATGGGGAAAATCGATTTTTACCGGGCACACGTCCCTGCAGGCTCCACAAAGGGATGACGCAAACGGCAGGTCTGCCGTTTTTTCCAAATCGTTTAACTGGGGAGTTATTACCGCGCCTATCGGTCCCGAGTAAACCCATCCGTAACTGTGCCCTCCTACCTGCCTGTAAACCGGACATATGTTGATGCAGGCTCCGCATCTTATGCAGTAGAGCGATTCCTTTGTCTCCTCTGATCTTGCTATGTCACTTCTTCCGTTATCAAGAAAAACAAGGTGAAACTGCCGGGGACCATCGCTCTCCCCTTCCCTTTTGGGGCCCGTTATGAGGGAAACATAAGTGGAGGATTTCTGCCCCGTGGCGCTCCTTGCCAGGAGGCTCAAGAAGATGGAGAGCTGTTCAAACTTGGGAACGATTTTTTCTATTCCCATGATAGCCACGTGTATGTCTGGAAACGTGGTTGCGAGCCTGGCGTTGCCCTCGTTCTCCACTATTGCTATGGTTCCACTCTCCGCCACGGCGAAATTCACCCCGGAAACGCCCATATCGGCCGAGAGAAACTTTTCTCTCAGTTTTTTTCTCGCTATTTCCGTAAGCTTTTCCGGCTCTTCATACTCGGGCACTCCGAATTTCTCGGAGAAAAGCTTTGAGATGTCCTCTTTGGTCTTATGGATTGCGGGGGCGATTATGTGGAAGGGATGATCATCGCAAAGCTGAACTATGTATTCCCCGAGGTCTGTTTCCACGGTGTTTATCCCGTTTGATATGAGGTGCCTGTTAAGTTCTATCTCCTCTGTGGCCATCGATTTGCTTTTTACAACGTTTCTGACGTTGTTTTCTCTGGCTATATCGACCACTATTGAGGAAGCTTCTTCGGCATCTTTTGCCCAGTGTACGTTGCCACCCATCCTGATAACGCTTTTTTCAAGCTCCAGAAGATAGCTGTCCAGATTGTTGATCACATCTTCTTTTATCCTTCTGGCTTCGGACCTGAGTTCTTCCCACTCAGAGACTTCGTTTACCGCTTTCCGTCTGAAGGCTCTTGACCTGTCGGTGAAATTCACAAGAGCTTTTTTCAGCTTTGGGCTTTTTAGAGCCTCTACGGAATTTTTCTTGAAGTCTATGCGTTCGGTAATCATTTAGTGTCCTCAAAAGCCATGAGCTCGGCCAGATGAAGCACTTTTACGGGCATTTTTTTTCTGGATATAAGTCCTTTTATGTTCATGAGGCATCCCATGTCGGTTGAAACGACAGCGTCTGCCCCTGAATCCAGGATCGAGTCTGTTTTTTCCTGAAGCATGGATTTTGATACTTCCGGATACTTAATCGAAAAAGTTCCTCCAAAGCCGCAGCAAGCATCGGCCATCTCCATTTCGATGAGTTCGACTCCGTTAAGGGACTTGATAAGTTCGCGAGGCTGAGAGCTTATCCGGAGTTCTCTTAGCGCGTGGCAGGAATCATGAAACGTAACCCTGCCCTTGTATGCCGAGTCAAGATTGAGAGCTTCTTTCCGCTGGAAAACAAATTCTGAGAACTCATAAATGTTGGATGAAACCTTCTCCACTCGGGACAGTTTTTCGGGATCATTGCGGAAAAGTTCCGCGTAATAGTGTTTTACCATGGATACGCATGAACCCGAGGGACACACGATTGCCTCGTCTCCATCGCCAAAAACATCAAGAAAGTGACAGGCGACCTTCTCGGCTTCTTTTGCGTGACCGGAGTTAAACGCGGGCTGCCCACAGCATGTCTGCTCTTGCGGAAATTCGATTTCGAACCCCATGCCTGAGAGAACCCTCAGCATCGCTTCTCCTACTTCGGGGAAGAAATTGTCTACGAGACAGCTTATGAAAAGACGGATCTTTTGTTGTTTTTCTGGTGAACTCATAACTATTTTTTGTTCCAGATTTCCTGCCACGCTTGGAATTCGGCCAGAGTAACTTTATAACGTGCACAGCTTCCTTCGTGCAATGCAATCAACTCGTTTTCGGCAATTTCTCTGAATGTTTCCCTGTCCTCAAATTCAATGTTTTTTTTCACCCAGTCCTCAGTATACTCAAATGCGGACTTTCTGTTCATTGAAGCACGGATGATTTCCTGTACAAGGTGAAGAAGCCCTTCGCGATGCTTGATTCGGAACTGATCAGGTTCTCCGATCACCTGTCTTACCGCTCTGTACCGTAAAGCCGAGGATTCATAGGCTTTGATATAGATGTTTTTGAGGAGGACAATTTCTTTAAGCTCATAAACACCCAGAACCGCTTCGGTATATGTGTCGGTTGGTACCTCTATAAAAGATAGAGGCATGAGGTTTTCCCTGATCAGCGGGATGTTGGCGGCAAGACGTGACAAGCGCTTGTTAACGTCATCAAACGGCTGCAGATAGGGGATTTGTACCATGGTGAAAAAGGACTGCTCAAACGGGTTTTTGATGGCGGTGGCGCTCGCGAGGAGTTGGTCAAAACATTCGTCAATCAACTGAGGCGTTTCGAGTGGCCGGAATGCGGATTTTCCGATTCCCACAGCGATGCGTCGCAGTTTGCCGACCGATTTAGGGTCGGCAAGAAGGTTATGCGCCAGCAACGCATGGAGATTGAAAATGGTGTAGCGGTTAAAGCCGGTCTCCGCTGCGGAATCGACAAGGAATTCAATCGCTTCTTTGTGATTCAGGATCATCTGAGCTTCAAATTGATCCTTTCCCTCGGCCTCTTTGCCGAAATTGATAAGTCGGCCGGTTTCAAGCAGGGAATAGGTGTTACCCTCAAGACGGCTTGAGCTCCATGATATATCTATGAGCAGTCGGTTGAGAATTTGCTTCGCATAAGCACCTGCGGGCTGTTCCACCGTAACCTGGGTGCCGATCTTCCTCAAATATTCCCGCTCTTTCTTAGAAAGATAGAAACTCTTGTTCGGCAGGTAGGAATCGAGAAACTTTCGGTCATAACCTACTCGCTTTCGCGTTTCGATGGGCTGACGAATATATTTCCGAATTTCATTTATGCTCTCCGAAAATGATTCTCCGGATCCGGCGTCTTCTTTAGGAACTTTCCTATATGTTGCTGTTGTGACAGGAAGTCTGTACTTAACTCCGCGTTTCTCGCCATCGATAAGCAGACGACCCTCGTCTACGAGATGTTTCAGTCGGTACTGGAGCGTGCGACGAGGAATTTTCTCATCAAGTTTGTTTGCAATTTCCCGAATACCGGTTCCATCCGGGAACATTGACACAATCAGTTCGATGGCTTGAAACTTTTCTTCCGGTATCCTTTTTCCCATTTTTTATCCAGTAGCGCACATAGAGATATACGCAAGCAAAATACAGTTGTGCGCAATTAAAGGCTTTTATACGCAACTAAAGTGCAGTTATGCGTAATTAAAACATGCTTTTGCGCAATTATCAAGTTTTTGCGCAAACTGTGTGTTTTCTCCAGGCGTGGCTTCAAACTTTAACCCGCGGGATTTTTACAAACCGTTGGCAGGCCTTCCGGTAAACAGGCCTTCGTTACACAAAATAGTTTCCACACAAAAAAATTGAGATGCGAGGTGCTTTGTCATCTTTAATATGCGTGAATTGAAGGATGATACTCCTACATTGGCAGCCACGAAGCGAGGAGTTAGAGACTACATTTCTGGATAAACGGAAAGCTCTATAAAGAGAAAGAATCACTTGTGGAAGCCGAGGTTGAAGCGGGAAATGACAGGGCTAATCTTAAAGCATTTTTAACCGAAGCCGCATTAAGACTCGTTTACCTCAGAAAAGGTAAGGAGTTTAAAGATTACAGAACAGAGATAAGGAAGTACATTCCTTAGTTCTGCCCGTAGTATCATCAGTTCAGGTCCACCATTCTTTATGAATCTATCCGTTAGCAGGTCGAAAGACTTAGCAAGGGGTTTTGACATCAGAACCAAGTTGATGGACAATCACAGCCATGAGCACGATTTTCACACAGATAATAAACCGGGAAATTCCAGCCGATATAGTATATGAAGATGAGTTCTGTCTGGCCTTCAGGGATATAAATCCCCAAGCTCCCGTCCACGTTCTCCTCATTCCGAAAAAGGAGATAGTTTCAATGGCAACTGTTGAGACCGAAGATCAGACGGTCCTCGGACACCTTATGGTCAAGGCTTCGGAAGTAGCCTCAATGCTCGGCCTCAGTGAGGGCGGGTACAGGCTTGTCGTAAACACGAACGAGGATGCGGGACAAAGCGTTTTTCACCTGCACGTACATATTCTCGGTGGAAGGAGATTCACCTGGCCTCCGGGATAATTTCGTGTGCTCTGGGCTGTCAGTGGACTAAAGCCCAAGCACTGACGCGTCCCTCTCGCTGAGGAATCTTCCATTTGTCCTTTTCTTTACGGTCCTTCCCCTCTTCCAGGACCGCTCGCATCTAGGCTCCTGGGAAAGATCCGTAAGTTCCACATGGATTTCTTCTCCCGCAGAGATCTCGAATCTGCTCACCCCGCAGAGATCTTCAAGCTCCGGTTCGAATTTCTTTATATCGTCAAAAAGATCTTTGTTAACCGTCACTGAAAGAGCAGCGTCAAGGGGGTTGTTTATGCCGCTCTCCCCCCGCGCATCCTCGAGGGCTTTTAGGCATAGTTTCCTTATATCCATAACATCGTTCCAGGTTTTATCGGCCTCAACTTTCTCAACGCGTAGGAATGTTTCAATGTGCACGTTGGCATCGTTCTCTCTTTTCAGGGATTTATAGGCTTCAAAGGAAGTATGGACTAGGACAGGGGCGAGAAACTTTATGATTCCATCGGCTACTTGGTACATGACCGTCTGGGCGCGCCTTCTTTTCCTGCTGTCCTTTTTTTCGCAGTAAAGCCTGTCTTTTATGCACGCGAGGTAAACGGCGCTCATCTCATCGGAGCAAAAAGAGAAAATAAGATCGCTTGCCTGCTTGTAGCTAAAGCCTGAGTAGGCATCCAAGGTTTCGTTCGCGAACTTGGTGAACTCGCAGTATGCCCAGTGGTCAATCGAATTCCTGTCATCCTCTTCGAATTCAATGCTGTCCTGCGCCGGGTCGAAGTCATTTAAGTTCCCAAGCAGAAACCGTATGGTATTCCTTATTTTCCTGTACTCGTCCGCGGCAATGTCGAAAAACTCCCAGTCGACTTTTATATCGTTTGAGTAGCTAAGCGAGCTTACCCACCATCTGCAGATGTCCGCCCCGTATTTGCTCAGGATATCTTCAACCTCGATCGCGTTGCCGCCGGATTTGCTCATTTTCCTGCCCCGGGCGTCCACCATGAATCCGTGGGTGAAAAGCGCACGGAAGGGAGGCTCTCCGGTTGCTCCCAGAGCCACAAGAAGCGAGGACTGGAACCAGCCCCTGTGCTGGTCCGAACCCTCAAGGTACATATCCGCCGGGTACCCGAGATCTCTTGCGTTGAGGACCGAGTTCCAGGAAGAACCCGATTCAAGCCACACGTCAAATACGTCACCGCCTTTTAAAAGGCCTTTCAAATCCTCTTTTGACTTAAGCCAGTCCGGGGCTTCGGGATCGCCCTGCGGATCATAGTTATCAAGAAGCTGGTGCGGCTCGGAGAAAAACCAGACATCAGAACCCTTCTCCCCTATTTTTTCGGCAACGGCCACAACGATTTTCGCCGTCATAACCGCCCTTCCCTCTCCGTCCGTGAAGTATGGAAGCGGAAGTCCCCATGATCTCTGTCTCGATATGCACCAGTCAGGCCTTGACTCAAGCATGCCGCCGAGGCGGCTTCTTCCCCAGTCCGGATAGAAATCGATTTTTTTCCCGACCGCGTCAATTGCTATTTCTCTCAGGGTCTTTCCGGTCTCGCCAAACGGTTTGTCCATATGTATGAACCACTGATCTGTCGCTCTGAATATGGTAGGCGTCTTGCTTCGCCAGTCATGCGGATAACTGTGTGTATAGGGTTCTGAGTGAAAAAGGTTTCCAGTATCCGCAAGTCTATGCGTTACCAATTCATTGCTTTCCCAGACCCCCTTCCCTCTCAGCCATTCCGGCGCCGTATCGTCAAAAGTGCCGTCCTCTTTAACCGGACAGTAGATATCAAGCCCCTCCTGAAGACCGGTTCTGTAGTCTTCATCGCCGTGACCGGGGGCCGTATGGACACATCCTGTGCCGGTTGAAAAAGTTACGTAATCGGCCGTTACTACGACTGATTTTCTTTCAATAAACGGGTGGTTGCATGATACGCCCCGTTCCGAGAATTCCTCTCCTAGGCAGGAACCGGCTTTTTCGTAATCCTTTCTTCCCGATTTTTCGAAAACTTCTTCGCAAAGTGCCTCGCCGATAATCAGATTCTCACCTTCAGGGGACCTGTAAAGACCGTATTTCCCCTTCGGGGCTACGGCGACGGCGAGGTTTGCCGGAAGGGTCCATGGTGTTGTGGTCCATATCATAAGGCATACCCTTTCGGCTTGTTCCGCGTTAAGGGACGGGGGCAGCGCCGCCGGATCGTCAACTTCAAAGAGCACGTAGACGCTCCTGTCCTCTCTTTCGTAGTATTCGAGTTCCGCCTCGGCGAGGGCAGTGCGGTTATCGATTGACCAGTGGACAGGTTTTAAGTCCCTGTAAACAAGGCCTTTTTCAAGCAGTTGTGAAAAGGCCTTTAACACTCCGGCTTCATAATCGGGGGTCATTGTCAGATAGGGTTGTTTGTAGTTGGCCAGAGTCCCGAGGCGGATCATCTGCTTTGACTGCATTTTTACGTATTTCGCCGCGTATTTGCCGCAGTTGCGTCTGATTGAGAGCGCCGGCATGGAAGTTGCGTCTTCCCCCAGTTCTTTTAAGACCTTGTGCTCTATCGGGAGACCGTGGCAATCCCAGCCGGGAACGAAATCCACGTCAAACCCTTCCATTATCTTTGAGCGCACGACAAGGTCCTTTAGAACCTTGTTAAGCAGGTGTCCCAAGTGAATGGGGCCATTTGCGTAAGGGGGCCCGTCATGGAAAAGGAACTTTTCACGGTCGCGGCTTTTTTCGCGGATTTCTCCGAAGAGGTCTTCCTTTTCCCAGGATTTCTGAATGAGAGGTTCTTTTTGCTGCAGGTTGGCCTTCATCGGGAAATCCGTTCTGGGAAGGTTAAGGGTGTCTTTGTAGTTTATTTTCTGCTGCATCTTATTGTTAGAAGTATTTGCGGGGAGGCTGGGAAACCCGAGGTTTCCGGTCAGTTCGCCGATAATGGATTATCAGACATTATCGAAAAAAGATTCAAATTCTTCAAGCAGGGCATTTGAAAACTCCACCCATTCTTCCCATTCGTCCATGTAGTCTCTTGATTCGTCGACTTTTTTCTTGACGATTATTCCGTTGTTGAATTTTTCTACAAGAAAATACCCGACTTTCTGGAGTTTTTTTTCAAGTATTGAAGAGTACCTGTGAAGGATTAGTATTCTTTCTTCTTGGGCCTCCCTGTATTCTGCGATGAAATAGCCGTTACTCTGGGGTGAAGGCATATCCATTATTGTTGCATGCTTGAACATTGTTGGATTTATGTTCTCAGCCTTCATTGATATGTAGAGCTCCATTCTTACCTCCGCCAAAAAAGAATTTTACAATATTTTTCAAATAATTTCTTGAAGTAAGATTCAAGGCGGTTCAACGCCCCGTCTTTTGTCTCCGATACCGGAACACATCGTAGCCCACCGCCAGCACGATGGGGGTGAACTCAAGCGGGCGCACCCATATCGGCTGCTGGTACGGCCCCATGGTGTAGTCGTTAAGGTTAAGCCCGGTTATATAGCTCGCAAGTACCGCAAGCGATGCCGTCCACGCCCAGGCGGTTGGGAAAACAGCGGCAAAGGGAAGAAGCCACAGCAGGTACCATGGATTGATAACCGTCGATACCGCTAGAAGCGCTCCGTAGAGCAAGTCACCCCGGGGTATCCGCTCGCCGCTTTTACGGTAGCGAATGCCGTAAGATATCCACAAAGTGGCAAACCCAAGGCCGAGCACGAGTTTGCTCTCAAATGTCCCCAGAACAGCTGAGAAGAGGCCGAAGAGCGCGGAATTGAACTCCCACTCCCGGGCGAAAACCGCAAACGATTGCATGTCGGTTCCGCCGCTTAAGACAAACGGTGCGTAGAGACCCAGGAACACGGCTGCCGACAGCATCCAATATCTCGGTGCGGCACGAAGGAGCACCAGAGGGACAAGAAGCAGCGCGAATACCTTGGTCGCGGCGGCCATTCCAAGGCAGATGGATGCGGTTTTCCATCGGGATTTTCTTGAGAGAACAATCGCTGCCAGAAGAAAGCATACCCCTACTCCGTCGGGGTGAGCGGTAAAAGCTATCTCCTTTACGACAAGTGGACACCATGCGTAGAGCATGACATTTCCGGCGGATGTCAGGCGGAAAAGCAGAGCTATGGTCACAAGATCAAATATTATGAGAATTGCCTGGAGCGCCGTTACGCTTCCCGGAGAGAGATAATAGCCTAGAAGGAAGACAAACTGGGTCACTGGGGCGTAGATGGTCGCCAGCCCGGGGTTGTTTATCTGATCAAGAATCCCCTGAAACAGCTTTGGAACTGCGGGGTCGGCAAAAAAAGCTTCGGGGGCAATACCGTAAGGAGTGCCGACCGTCGCGAAGCGATAGCCGTCCCAGAGATACCTGTAGAAGTCATCCTCAAAAAAAGGTCCACCCAGAAGGCCGCAGAACCTGAATACCGCCGCCCAGAGAAAAATGCGGCCGACCGGAAATCGTTCACCCCGGCGGGAAATATAAAAATAGAGAAAAAACACCGGAAGCCCCGCACATGCCGCTGTAAGAAAGAACAAGGACAAAGCGGGTTCTCCAGGCTGACGGGCAAAAAAGGCCAGAGCGCAATAGGCGGCGGCGCACCATAATCCGGTTATGTCCGTCAGGCGGCGAGCAGCGGTTGAAGACCCGGCGTTCCCATTAAAAGCAGGCATCTCGGTTCAGAAATAACGCCAGTTACTTGGAGTCATTGCGTTGTCGGCAATTTTCAGAATTACTGCGTGCCCGATGAAGTTTTCTTTTCAATCTGCGGGATAAACCGTTTCCGCCGGGGGGAGAGACAGAACAAGCCATCGAGAGATATGGGTGACTTTTAATTCTCAAGGGTGCTGTTAGCATTAGAAATAATAATACACAATCCGCTTTTTTATTGTTTGCCCAAATTGCCTAATAGAGAGGACGCAAAGGTGATAATCCAAAAAACCACAAAACACGGAACTGCTGGAGGGTTTTTTGTTTTTATTCTTGTTGTTTCGGCCGTTTTATTTCTTTTTACATCTCCTGCTTCGGCTAAAACCAAGTCGGTTTCGTTCTGGGACGTAGCGAATGAGTCAAACCCGAAAAAGATTGACCACAGCGCCTGGCAGCAGCTACTTGACGGGTATCTGCGGATTCACAGCGCGGGAATAAACAAATTTGACTATGCCGCGCTCAAGAAAAGCGCCCGGGACAGGACGAAACTTGAAAGCTATCTTGACTACCTGCAGAAGATTGACCCTAGGGATTATTCAAGGGCCGAGCAGAAAGCATACTGGATTAACTTCTACAACGCCCTTACGGTGAAAATTGTTGCGGATGCCTTTCCCGTTAAGTCCATACTCGAAATATGCGAAGACCGGGCTTCCGGTTCGAAATGCTCGGGTCCGTGGAAGGAAGTGCGCGCGAAAGTAGCCGGGCGAAGTCTCACTCTTGACAATATAGAAAACGACATTCTCCGTCCCATCTGGAAGGATAACCTTATCCACTACGGGGTCAGCTGCGCGAGCTATGGATGTCCGAATCTTCTTCAGACGGCTTTTACCGGGGAAAACACCCAGAAGCTGCTAGGCGGCGCGGCGAGAGAGTACGTGAATCATCCGCGCGGGGTGAGTTTCATGGGAAACGATCTGATTGTTATCTCGAGCATCTACGACTGGTATTCGGAGGATTTCGGTAAAAGCGAGCAGGACATAATCCGGCATCTTGCAAGCTACGCCGATGAAAAGCTGGCAAAAAGACTTCGAAATTTCAAAGGAACGATGGATTACGAGTACGACTGGAACCTTAACTGCCCATGATTAAAAGCTTTTCCCTGGGCGCAATACAGATTCCCGTTAGCGGAGAAAATCGCCCTGAACATTCTCCGCATAGGTTGGTTACGCTGCGGAGCGGCGGTTCCAGCCCGTTTCTCGGGGCGAAAAAACTCCGGTCATACCGGATGAGACCCGCCTCTAGGATCCCGTCCGGCATGCCAGAGCTGATTTAAACTGAGAAGAAGAACAGTCCGCTTACGTCTGCTCTCTCCGGATCAGGCGCCTCAGAAGGAGTAACCGAGAGAAACGGCGAAAATGTTGAATTCCCCCGTGTTGCGACCGGCAATAACCCTTGCGTATGAACCGCTTATGCTCGTGCTGTCGCCCGTAAGAAAAGTGAGCGTCGACCCGATGGCGTGAAAGTCTTCTTCTACCAGCCAGAACCTCTTTCGATTTGGAACATCTTCTATGCCAAACCCGGGACCTCCGAGATCAATCGCATCCCTTGCGTTTTCCATCGTGTAGTTAACGCTCACTCCGAGCATGTCCGCAAGGATAAGGGTTCCGGTGACGTCGGCGAAAATAACATCTGGAATGTCTTGATTGAGGAAACGGTAACCAAGTTCGCCGGACATGGCGAAGTTATCAGAGAGAAACCTGCCGACGATTCCAGAAAATTCAACACCATCTCCCCCGTCGCCGATCGAGTTTATGTAGCCCGTGTCGTAGTTTCCGCCCACTATCCCCCCAATGCGGACGGCGATACTCGGTGCCGATTGGGTTACCGCTTCGTCGACCAGACGAACAGTTACGCCGGCTTTCACATCCGTTATGCCGTTTTCATCGTCAGATTTCTTCGGTCCAGTCCCGACTTTTGAAGCCCGGGACGCTCCCACAGCCAGATCAAGGGCCACGGAGTCCATAAGCCCGTACTTGACCTGAATCGTGGCGGTTCCCTGGGTAAGGTTGTTACCATCCCCAAGAGCTCCTCCATTGGGAGCTTTGCTGCTGCCGCTCCAGTATTCTTCAGCACTCTGGTAAATGAGGGAAAGAGAAACGGAACCTCCTCCCGGAGCCGGAAGCCAGGCGGAATTGCCCGCGTTGGCAAGCGGCAGGTAGCCGAAAACCGCAATAATTCCAGAAATTGCAATCAAACTTAATTTTCTCATAATCATCTCTCCTTTTTTTCTGTATGGAATCAGAGTTTGTAGCGGCGGTTTAGATACTCGCTTACAAGCTCCTTCTCTTCACTGCTGAGGTCCTGCATTTCTCCAAGGCTCTCTTTGAGGCCCATGGCGCTTTCCTTGTTCAGGTCGCCCTTCTGCATTGAACAGGTGTCGCAGACAAGCTTGCTGAACGTTATCGCCTTTCCCTTGGCGTAATCGCTTCTGGGGCTCGCTCCACTCCCCGCGGAGGCGGAACCGGACGCGAAAGCCGGAACGTTAATGAGCAGCATTGCCGCCGCAACAAGAAATAAAATGGTAAGGTATTTCATTAGGTCTTCCTCCTTTTAAAAAATTGAAAAACAATTGTAACGACTGGTTCTAGTAAATACAATTACCCAGCTGCCGCGAAACCTGACAAAAAGGCTCACTATGCTTCCGGACAGATGGCGTGCTGTTAACGGAAACATTTAAAAAATGTCTATTTCTGTTATTTTCTTCCCGAGGATGTATTGTGTTTCAGTAAAGTAAACCGAAGAAAAGCGGAACTTCCGCAAGAGGAGAGGAAAATGAAGTTCTTCATAGATTCAGCGAACATGGAAGAAATCAAGAGCGCCGCGGCTTTCGGAATAGTGGACGGCGTAACAACAAACCCTTCACTTGTCTCCAAAGAAGGAAGCCAGGAAAGCTTCGAGGACCTAGTCAAGGAGATATGCGATGTGGTAAAGGGCCCGGTAAGCGCGGAGGTGCTGAGCACCGAGTATTCCGAGATGATCTCGGAAGGCAGGAGACTGGCGGGTATAGATGAAAATATAGTCGTCAAGCTTCCTATGACCGAAGACGGTGTTAAGGCCACGAAAACCCTCTCGGACGAGGGTGTGAATGTTAACGTCACCCTTGTTTTTTCTCCTTCCCAGGCGCTTTTGGCCGCAAAAGCTGGAGCTGCCTACGTAAGCCCTTTTGTCGGAAGGCTTGACGACGTGTCGTCAGATGGAATGAATCTTGTGCTTGATATTTGCGAAATCTACGCGCACTACGCCTACGAAACCGAGATACTGGTCGCAAGTATAAGGCATCCAATGCACATAGTGGAAGCGGCAAAGATGGGAGCCGATGTTGCCACTTTCCCTTACAGAGTATTCACTCAGTTGTTCAAGCATCCTCTCACCGACATAGGACTTGAGAGGTTTCTTAAGGACTGGGGGAAGAAGTAGGCACAGTCCATGAGGCGCAAACTAAGGACTCTCTATTGCCTCCGGATCCTTTTATAGGGGATTCAATCAAACCTTTAACTTTAAATCCTAACTCACTAAGATAAGATATTATTTTATCGTTAACTTCTTTGAGTTTATCCTCATCTCTTACTATTCCCTTCGCTCCAACGTCTTTTCTGCCTACCTCGAACTGGGGTTTTATTAGAGCAATCAGCGTTGCGTTATCGGCAAGCACGGAAACGGCAGGTTCTACTATCATCGTGAGAGAAATAAAAGAAACGTCGATCGTGACTATATCGATTTTTTCTCCGACGTCTTCTGCCCGCAGGTACCTGCAGTTTATCTTTTCCCTTACTATGACCCGCTTGTCATTTCTAAGCTTCCAGTCAATCTGCCCATGACCCACGTCAAAGGCATAGACTCTGGATGCCCCGAAGTGCAGAAGACAGTCCGTAAAACCGCCGGTTGATGCTCCTATGTCAAGGGCGACTTTCCCCCTTATATCTATATCGAACTCCGTTATTGCCTTCTCAAGCTTAAGCCCTCCCCTGCTTACGAATCTTCTAGGGTCATGCTCCACTACAACCTCGGAATCTTTTTTTACCGCCGTTCCGGGTTTTTCTACTTTTTTCCCGTCCACCGTAACCCGCCCCGACATTATAAGCGCTCGGGCCTGGTTTCCGCTTTGGGCAAGTTTTTTTTCGACAAGGAGGCTGTCTAGTCTCGTTTTATTCTTCTCTTTCACTTAACCAGATGGCTATTTCTCTTAGAGGATTTGGAGTTTTCTGAAAACTTTCAAGCTCTTCTATGGCTTGGTTTGTAAGCTCGGAGACCCTAGCGTTTGATGCTTGTACTCCCATAACAGATACGTAGGTGTGTTTCTTCGCTCCGGTTTTGTCTTCTGACTCCTGTGTTGTGCTGTGACTTCCCGTAGCATCCAGGATGTCGTCTTTTATCTGAAAGGCGATACCTATTTTCTCCGAATAGGATTTGAGCTTCAGGACTTCTTCCTCGCCCGCTCCAGAGAGAATTGCTCCGCTAAGAACGGATGCTGTGATCATTTTTGCCGTTTTCATCAGGTAAGTATTCGAAATTTCATTAACTGATAAATGCTGTCCCCCGTCCATCTCAAGGTCAAAGGCCTGCCCGAGAACCATTCCCTTCGATCCCGCGGCCTCGGAAATAATGGAAATCACTCGCAATATAAGCTCTGACGATATACCCTCCTTGAGGGATTTTTCCGTTATCAGACTGAAGGCGTCGGTTAAAAGGGCGTCTCCTGCCAGGGTGGCCACGGCTTCTCCGAAGACCCTATGGTTCGACGGCTCCCCTCTTCTGGTATCGTCATCATCCATCGAGGGAAGATCGTCATGAATGATGGAATAGGTGTGGATCATCTCAATCGCGCACGCCGCAGGCAAAACATTTTTATGGCTTCCGCATACAAGCTCCGCGGTGGCAAGACACAGTATCGGTCTTAGTCTTTTTCCGCCTGGATGTACGCTGTAGGCGATTGATTGATGGAGTTTTGTTTCGGCCTTATCGGGAGGCAGGTATTCGCGTAGGCTGCGGTCAATGATCTCTTTTCTTGTGTGGAGGTACTCTTTTGTGTCAAAACTCATTTACTGTTCTTCGTCGTTAAAATCTTCAAGATCAAAAGTACCGTCGTTTTTTTCCACTATAAGACTTATTTTCTTTTTTACGCTCTCAAGGTTTAAATAACACTCCTTTATAAGGTCCGCCCCACGTTCGAATTTTTCAATGGATTCATCAAGAGGCAGTTTCCCCGTTTCAAGCGTATCGACAATTTTCTTTATTTCATCGAGAAGGTTCTCAAAGGATTTCATCTCGGAACTCATTTTTTCTTCACCTTTACACTTCAATTAGCTCTTTTTCGAATTCTCCAAGAACATGAGGGCTTGTTGAAACCGGGTCCACATCGAGAATGGACACCATATCTCCCACCTCAAGACTAAAGCCTTCATGGTAAACAGAAACTTCTTCGGTTCTCGTTCTCTCCACGACAAGTGGAATCATGTGCTCCGGAAGCGATTTTTCAAAATCCATTTTATCGATTGTTTCTTTTTTGATCTGGGATTTGAAGACAACGTATTCCTTAGCAGTAATTTTCGAATATATATCCATCACGTCAATTTTTTTTCCGAAAGCAAGGGGAACCCTGAATCTTTCCATGTCCTCAATATCGGAAGGACTCGCCATCCTGTTTATAAGTGCACAAACGTTGCTGACCTTGAAATCTATTCTCACAAGACGACAGGCAAGAACGTTCACATGATCGCTTGTTGTAAGGGATATAAGGGTATCCGGGGAAGAAATCTCCGTTTTCTCAAGTCCGTCAACGGTCAGGCCGTTTCCCTCAATCGCATTTAGTCCTTGTGATTTGGAAAGCTCGACAAGCCTCCTGTTTGTATCTATTAGGCAGACTTCTTTTCCTGTTTTTTCAAGCAATCTCGCCAGAAGTCTTGCGAGATTGTTAGCTCCTAGTATCACCACTTTATTCCTATTGTCGTTAACCCCTAGTACCCTTGAGACAAAGCCTCCTGCACCTCCTTGAAGGAAGACCGAAATAGCTATGGTAAGAAATACAAGTCCTTGGACCGTATTGCCACCCTCAATTTCATGTCTGTGCAACTCCAGGGCTATAATCGAAGCTATTGACGCGGCGATGATTCCTCTCGGGGAAACGAACGAAAGAAACATTTTTTCCCTGATCGAAAGATTGGAACGCATGCAGAGAAGAAATATCTCTATCGGTCGTACGATGAAAAGCAGCCCGAGCACAATCAAGGGGCCATAGATACCCAAATCCTTTATGTAATCGAGTTCAAGGCTTGCCGCGAGAAAAATGAAGAGCAGAGAAATGACAAGGATCGTAAGCTTGCCCTTGAACTTCTTCATTTCCTCTTCCTCTGGAATATTCAGGTTTCCGACTATAGCTCCTGAGACGATAGCCGCCACGAGCCCGGCATCCAGGGTTACCATTTCTGCAAATCCGTAGACGGCAAGCGCTGAGGCAAGCATAAAAAGATCTACGAAGTCCTCCATGTAGATATAGAATCTCTTAACTGCAAAGGTCGCTGCGTAACCTCCAAGAAGACCGAAAATCCCACCTACTAGAAACTTGTAAACGACAAGGAGCACTGCTTGGCCGATCTCCCCGACATGACTTATGAATCCGAAGGTTAAGCCAGACGCAGTCTGGGTGCTTCCGATAAGGACTACCTCAACTACAAAAAGAGCTATCAAGGCCCCGATAGGGTCGATCAGAACTCCTTCGTACTCGAGTATGTGTTTTAGGTTTGGCTTAACTTTGAATCTTCTCAATAGGGGATGGACAACGGTTGGGCCGGTTACTATGACCAAAGCACCGTAAACGAAGGCCATTTCCCAGGAAAGATTTCCTACAAAGTACGCGAAGACCGCCCCGCCTACCATCGTAATCATCGCGCCCACGGTTATAAGCAGCAGTATTATGTTCCCGTGGCTACGAGCCTCCTCTTTATTCAGGTTGAGTCCTGCTTCGAAAAGAACGATGGCTACGCAGAGCTTTATTATTATTTCAAGTCCTTCTCCAAACTCCGAGGGATGGACCAGAGATAAGAATTCCGGACCTACCAGAATCCCGAAAATGAGGAAAAATACAATATTTGGAAATCCTGTCCTGATGGAGAGCATCTGGCCGACTACTCCCAGCACCAAGGCAAGGGACACCATAACAAGCAAAGAGATACCCACCCTTTTTACGGAAGTTAGGGTTCGAAAAAGAACCCTTAATGGCAAATTATAACCCGAGCAGGGTTAAAAAAGAAACAAGAATCCCCCATTTAGCATCGTGAATTGTCAGAGTAATACTGAAGGATAATTGCAGTTCTCAAAAGAAGGCTATAGTAGCAGATTGGTAGCGGGGGCGGGATTTGAACCCGCGACCTTCGGGTTATGAGCCCGACGAGCTACCAAGCTGCTCCACCCCGCGACAGAAGCAATGAACCGAAGAATGTAATCAAGACATCGGTTATGTCAAGCAAAGCACCTTCAGGGTGTCTCCTTAAAGCCCTGCCCGTTTCATAAGGTCCTTGGCCATAAGAGATCCTTCTGCGGAAGCTTTTTCCGAATCGCACTTCCAGGTGTTCCTGGAGACTGTCTTCTCCTCCATATCTATAAAAACAGAATGTGCCGATATTTTTCCAAGATGCACTAGCGCGCAGCATCCAAGCGGAATTTGGCAGTCTCCACCAAAAGTTTCCAGGAAGGAGCGTTCAAACACTGCTACGGTTTCTGTGTCCGGGTGCGTGATTGAGGATATGAGGTTTCTGGTTTCGGTATCATCTTCTCTGCATTCTATGGCGATTATTCCCTGACATGGGGCCGGAACCATGTCATCCTGCGCAAGGTGTTGGGTAATGCGTTCGGAAAGCCCGAGCCGGTTGAGTCCCGCTGCGGCCAGAACGATTCCGTCAAGGTCTTCTGAGAAAATTTTCTTTAGCCTAGTATCAACATTTCCCCTTATGGAAACAATTTCCAGATTAGGAAACCTGAAAAGCAGCTGAGCCCTTCTTCTTATGCTTCCGGTCCCCACCCTGCCCTTCCCTTCGAGCTGTTCAAGGGTACGTCCGTCTGCTGAGACGAAAACATCTCTCGGGTCTTCTCTTTTAAGCACAGAACCTATGACGAGCCCGCCTGGGAGAACTGAAGGCATGTCCTTCATGCTGTGAACGGCGATATCTATTTCGTCTGAGAGAAGGCTCTGCTCTATTTCTTTTACGAAGATCCCCTTGCCACCCCTCCGGGAAATATCCTCTTCGGAGTTTATATCTCCCGAGGTCTTTATTTCCGTTATTTCCGTTTCAAGTGAAGGGAAAGCAGCGCGAAGTTCTGTTTCGACAAGGCGGGTCTGGCACAGGGCGAGCCTGCTACCCCTGGTCCCAATTCTCAGCTTCGTCATAAATATCTGTTGTGTCCTGCGAGGCTTCCACCGGGTCGAGCTCAAAAAGTCTTCTCGTTACCTCGGAGTAAAGAGCCGCTTCGTAGCCGGAAGTTCTCCTCTTCAGATTGGTGACCGGGTCGTGAAATATCTTTCCGATTATTGAATTTGCCAGGCTTTCTATGATTTCTTTCTGTGTTCCGGTACCGCCCTCGAGTTTTCGAAGCGCCTTCTCAACCTCGGTCTTTTTTATTTTCTCGAATTTTTGCTTGATATCGATTATGATGGGAAAAACCTTAAGGCTTTCCATCCAGTCCATAAAAGCTCTTTCTACGTTCGCAACTATTTCTTCAGCTTTCTTTAGATTTTCTTTTCTGGAATTTAAGTTTTCGCCCCGAACAACTCTCAGGTCGTCTATGTCGTAGAGGTAAACCCCGGGAATTCTGTTTATCTTCGGATCTATATCGCGCGGGACGGCTATATCGATCATGAAGATCGGATCGTTTTTCCTGAGCTTGAGAGACTGTTTTATGTGTTCACTTCTTATTATGTAATCAGAAGACCCGGTCGCGGTAACAAGAATATCAATGTCTTTCAGACGGTAAAGCATCTCTTCGAACCTTACAGGCTTGCTCTTAAAGGATTGTGAAAAATTTTCCGCGTTATGGAAATTCTTACTCGTTACATAGAGTTCCCTTATGTTGTTTGAGATAAGGTGTTTTGCGAAGAGTTCTCCCATTTCACCGGTTCCCACCAGCATGGCGGTGCGGTTTGCAAGGTTCTCGAATATTCTTTTTGCAAGTTCCACTCCGAGGTAACTTATCGAGACCGCTTGAGAAGATATCCCCGTTTCGGCCCTAACTTTTTTCCCGGTGAAAAGAGCTCTGTTAAAAAGCCTGTTAAGTATGAGTCCGACCGTATTCTCGGAACGCGCTACGCTGTATGAATTTTTGAGTTGGTTCAGGATCTGAGTTTCTCCGATTACCATGGAGTCAATGCTGGCCGCCACCCTGAAAAAATGTCTAACCGCATCAGATCCCAAGCGGGTATTCATATAGGGATAAAGGCTCTTGTCCCCAAGCTTATGAAAATCCAGAAGAAAGGACCTTATCTCCTCCTCGCATTTTCCACGGTTCTCGGTCACCGCATATATCTCAACTCGGTTACAGGTGGACACTATGAAGCATTCAAGCACGTTTTCTCTCAAACGAAGGATTCGGAGTGCTTCCCTAATATCCTCATCAGAAAAAGAGAACTTCTCCCGCACTTCCACCGGGGTTGTCTTGTAGCTTATTCCGACTGAAACTATCTCTACCATCTGCTTTTTCCGAAACCGATCTCGCGTAGTTATAAATTACCCGTGGATGGAACTATATCAATTTCGTCTATATTCGCTTCGAGGGGCTGGTTTATGACCGACAGGACTGTTTTCGCTGTAATTTCAGGAGACATCATCTTTGCCCTGTCCCATTCTCCGGGAAGAGAATCCCAGATGTCCGTCTTGGTCGGACCTGGCAAGACGGCGGAGACCTTTATTCCTCTGTCTCTTACCTCTTCCCTCAGCGAGTTAGTAAAACCTAGGACAGCGAACTTCGAAGCGCAGTAGGCTGCCCACCCGGGAAAGCCTTTTTTTGAAGCGTTCGAACCGATATTTACGATATGGCCTCCTCTTGGCATAAACGGAAGTGAATGTTTTACCATGAGAAAGGCCCCTTTTGCGTTTACAGACATCATCTCATCCCACTGTTCGGCGCTGGTTTTTTCTACTGGACCAGTGTGGACTACGCCCGCATTATTGATCAGTACGTCAATTCTCCCCTTTTTTTCAGCAACGCTTGAGATAAATTCCCTGACTTCCTCTTCGACCGATATATCAACGGAGGAAATCATGAAATTCCCGGCAAAAGACGATATTTCAGTCTCAAGAGAAGCCATGGTCTGGATATTCCTTGAGCAAAGTACCGTAAAAAACCCCGCCTCGAGTAATTCAATTGCGGTTGCTTTTCCTATGCCTCTTGCCGCGCCGGTTACAATCACAACTTTCTCAGCCATCTTGTTTTTCCTCGAAATACTCAAAATAACTTTTCGGGTTCTCCCAGACCCTTATACTATCAAGCCTGCCCGGGACGATTTCTGTGAATTTCTGCCACAGGTATTTCCCTATATTTTCAACAGTCGATATGTTTTCCTGAAAAAAATCAATATCCCTGTCTATCCACTTGTAGTTAAGTTCTTCGATTACGGGTGCCGCCTGTTTTTCAAAGTCTATACGGTTTATGAGCATGCCCGTTTCATCGTCTATTTCTCCCCCTATTGCCACTTCCACCGTGTAGTCGTGTCCGTGTCCCGCGGGATTTGCACATTTGTCAAATATGGCGAAGTTTTCTTCGTCAGACAATCCTTCCATAAAAAGCCTGTGGCTTGCGGAAAACCTGAATATTCTCGTAAGAAGTACCTGCTCTTTTCTTTCTAGCATTTGCGGTAGTCGACGAAAAGATCGTCTGTTTCATACACCCTTACCTTGTAAAGACGACAGTCATCCCTCTCGATGATTTTTTCCTCAATCACTTCCCACAGGACCCTTGCTATGTTCTCCGTCGTCGGTATAAGATCCTGAAAACGGGGGTTGTCCTCGTTTAGGTTCTTGTGGTCGAAATCAGCCAGAACCGATGAAATAATCTGCTTCAGATCAAAGAGATTGATTATCATGCCCGTCTCCGGGTTTATTTCTCCTTCCACTGTGACTTCGAGCACGAAATTGTGCCCGTGTCCGCCGGGCAGGCTCGATTTACCGTAGATTTCGCGATTTTTCTCCTCACTCCAGTCTTTATTCCAGTACCTGTGAGAAGCGGAAAACTCGACTTTTTTCGTTATGAGCTTTTTAAAAGACATCGATTTTGATCAATCTGGCAACCAGTTTTATCTGAGGATCGGCCATGATCCTAAGGCCTGTTTTTCCGGATCTCCGGTACTGCGACGTCCGCGCGGAAAGCTTCCTGCTGCGTACCGTCTATCATTCTTGTTATCGTGGGTTCCATTTTTGAGAGAAAGGGCTGGGGGTAGATACCCATAAGGAATATCATAACGGCAAGAGGAATCATAAGGGCTATCTCTCTGGGATTAAGGTCTTTAAGTCCTGTGTTTATTTTTTTTACTATAGGTCCGAACATCACCCTCTGGTAAGCCCAGAGCATGTAAATGGCTCCGAGTACAAGCCCCGTGGCTCCAAGTGCCGCGTACAAATAACTCTCCGCGAACACTCCAAGCAGAATCAGAAATTCCCCTATAAAACCGTTTAGAAGAGGGAGTCCTATCGAGGAGAGCATGGCAATCATGAAAAACAGTGCGTAAATCGGCATTACCTTCGCAAGCCCACCGAACTCAGAAATCATTTTAGTGTGACGTCTTTCGTATATCATTCCGACGAGAATAAAAAGAGCACCGGTTGAGAGACCGTGACCTATCATCTGGTAGACTCCGCCCTGTACACCGTGGAGATTGAAGATGAACACGCCCAGCATTATAAGTCCCATGTGACTTACGCTTGAGTAGGCGACCAGCTTCTTGAGATCCGTCTGCATGAAGGCCACCATCGCTCCGTAGATTATCCCGATGATGGAGAGGGCTATTAGAACCCCTGTGTATGCCTCTATCGCCTCCGGGAAAAACGGGATAAGAAATCTTATCACTGCGTAGGTTCCCATCTTAAGCAGAACGCCGGCAAGTATTACGCTCCCGGGCGTGGGGGCTTCAACGTGCGCGTCGGGAAGCCAGGTGTGAAATGGAAACATCGGAACCTTGATTGCGAAGGCCAGGAAAAAAGCCAGAAACACAAGCCCCTGGGGACTCAGTATCCCGTCAAAAGCAAGACTGGTCCTTTGGAGGTCGAAAAGGTTCATTGACGCAAAGCCGAACTGGTCTATGTGGGCGTAGTACATGTAGATGATCGCGACCAGCATAAGTCCGCTTCCAAGCGCCGTGTAGATGAAGAACTTTATTGCCGCGTAAATTCTTCTGGAGGATCCCCAGATTCCTATGATGAAATACATCGGGATCAGTACCGCTTCCCAGAATATAAAGAAAAGAATCATGTCGAGCGCGACAAAGGTCCCGATAAGCGCTGATTCAAGAAAAAGAGTAAGGCTGAGAAATGCTCTCCATCCGCCTTTTATCGCGTTCCAGGAACAAAGGACCGTGATGGGGAAAAGGAAGGTCGTTAGAAGCACAAGCAAAAGGCTGAGACCGTCGACTCCCAGATGATAAGACACCCCAAGGTCCGTAAGCCAGGGAATCTTCTCCTCAAACTGCATTGTGGAAAGTGAACCGTTAAAGCGGAAAAAAAGTGGAAGGGATATCAGAAATTCTACCAGCGCTATTACAAACGCAACCGCTTTTAACTGGTAATCGGAAACCTTCTGAAAATACGGCAGAACCGCGAGCACGACAGCTCCCAGAAGGGGGAAAAATACGAGCAGGGACAAAATGTTGTTATCGAGACTCACGTTCAGGCGGACCGAAGCAAAAAGAATAAAATTGCCCTAATTATACTTTCATAAAATTTTGTTCACAACCGCGCACGTGAAAAAATTCAAATTCCTGCGACAGGTCCTGAAAAAACTATTGATTACTGAAAGAAATACGGGTGACGAAAAAGAAAAAGAGCGGAAAATATTTGATTATCTTCCGCTCTTCTGATCCGTGAATAACTTAAGAATATGCTTTAGCTGTTATCTCCATTACCTCTATATTACTCTGTTTTCCTACTGGTCCGGGAACCAATATTGCAAGATCGACTCCAGCTGCGAAATGCTCCTCAAGCTTTGCCTTGCAATGATCGGGCGTACCGGCAAGCGCTACTGAATCTATCAGTTCGTCTGTGAACGCTTCGGCCGGATTTGCTCCGTCCTGCACCTGGTCGATTATATCTCCGAAGCCTATGTTTCTTATGAGTCTCTGGTAAAAAGGGAACCTGGCGTATGGACCGAGCCCTCTTTTGGCTGCGGCGACGGCCGCGGCTCCATCATCCGAGACAAAGGACGGAATGCCGTTTGTAATTGATATAGCTGAAGGATCCCTTTCCGCTTTCGCGGCGCCCGCAGCGACATGTTCTTTTAAGGTAGCTATATAGGCGGGAGGACAAAGATACGGCATAATGCCATCGGCAACCTCTCCAGCAAGCTCCGCGGCAGCTTTTGTAAGGCCGGCTATGTGGACCGGGAGATCGGGCACTTTTCTTTTAAGAGAAAGCCTTGGAGACGTTCCGTCGGCAAACGCCCTCACTTCCCCGACATAGCTTCTCATGGCCTCAATCGGGTTTCCCATGTCTATATCGTATCTGTTGTTGACGGGTTTATGGCTCACTCCGAGTCCGAGAATCATCCTTCCGTCCGTTATTTCCTGTATCGTAAGCGCTGTAGCGGTAGCAACTACCGGTTGACGCATGTATATGTTGGCTATCCACGTTCCAACGTTTATCCTCTCCGTGCACTCGGCGAATACCTGAGCGTTCGTTATGGCGTTGTAAGGCGGTACTTCCGGAGAGAAAATACCGTCAAAACCCGCTTCTTCCGTGATCTTCGCAAGCCCCCTGAGATCGCTTATGCTGCATCCCCAAACCGGTGAAGTCGTTGCAATTTTTCCCATTATATCCTCCTTGAGTTTTTTTCAGTACTGGTTCACCACGTCTCTGTAGTAATCTGGACGAAGGAAAGCTTCGTCTCTTGTCTTTAACACTTCTTTTCTCTCTTCCAGTACTCTGTTTTTTTCTTCAGGGAATTTCGCCCTGACGGGAAGATAATTTGATATGTGATTCGAGTAGAAATAGCCGTCGGAAAGCTCCGTATTCTCAACAATAGTCTCAAGCTCCTCTATCATTTGGAACTTGTCCGGAAGTTCAAAGAGACCCTCCTGCCATTGCTGGTAAATCGGTGCCCCGGGACGAAGCTGGAGAGAAA
>JAPOYE010000099.1 GCA_026706695.1 Candidatus Dadabacteria bacterium
CCCGGGTCTGCCTTGTATCTACAACGACCGCGGACTCTCAAAGCACAATCTCAAGCGGAGTGAAGAAGCTATAGCCGACTATGACGAGGCCATACGCCTCGACCCCGAAGATACGGAGGCCTACACCAACCGCGGGGTCGCGAGAACGGACCTGGGCCTCTACGAAGAAGCTCTGCCCGACCTTGAAAAAGCGGTGCTTTTTGAGCCCGCTTCCGCAGAAGTTTATTACAATCGGGGATTCGCCAGACTGGGGCTCATGCGGTTTGAGGAAGCGGTGGATGATTTCACGGCCGCGATCGATATCGACCCCGGGTTTGTAGAGGCTCACCGCGGACGCGGATACGCAAACGTTTCTCTTATGCGCTTCAAAGAGGCTGCCGGGGATCTGGATTATGTAATCGACGCAGACGGCGGAGAGGTCATGGATTACGCCCACCGCGGAGCGGCGAGAATCTGGCTTGAGATGCACGAGGAAGCCATAGCCGATTTTGATCTGGCAATAGGTCTTGACCCGGAGAATGCGTTTGCATACAGAATGAGAGCGGAGGCCAAAAAGCAGGTCGGCAGGAGAGAAGAAGCGGACGCGGACCTGGCGCGGGTTATGAGCCTTGATCCCGGCTTCCTCGACGAGGACACCTGATCCCTGCGTGTTCAGGACGGATTTTCCAATGTTCCGCACTGAACCATTTTCTCAGGTACGGCACAGGAAACAATGCCATAGGCAAAAGCATATGACTGTCTGCTCCCTGCGTTGTGTGACTTTCAGTGCTGTGGTATGGTTGACGTAACGTGTACATATGACGGAATCAAAACCGGTGACTGCCTATGTAATGCCAGGTTCCGGCGATGCCAGATTTCGATGGGAGGATCAAGATGCAATCTGCAATCCGTCTGCTCGCAACAGCGGGCTTGATGTGCAGCCTTTTAGCCGCACTTGCAAGCGGATGCGGCACGACTCCCGCCTCGCCCGAGAGAACCGGTGATCTTGTAGCGGGCCTGATTACCAAGACCGACACCAACCCGTTTTTCGTGACGATTAAAGAGGGAGCTCTCAGGCGGGCCGAGCAACTCGATATCGAATTGCGAACCTTCGCTGGAGAGTACGACGGAGATTCGCAGACACAAATTCAGGCAGTTGAGAGTCTGGTTGCCGCGGGAGCGAAAGGCATTCTGATCACCCCTTCGGACCCTGTCGCACTTGGCGAGGCAGTCAGGAAAGCTCGAGATGCCGGAGTGCTGGTCATCGCGCTTGATACCCCTTTTCCTTCGGCGGATTCAGCAGACGCCACATTCGCCACCGACAATTTCCGGGCCGGGGAACTGATCGGCAGGTGGGCTCGGGCAAAAATGGATGCTTCGGCAAAAGACGCAAGGATTGCGACGCTTGACGGGGCCGCCCGGCAGATAACGGTGGAAGTGTCGCGAAACCAGGGCTTTCTCAAGGGCTTCGGCATCGATATCAAAAACCCGAAAGAAATGTATGACGAGGACGACCCACGTATCGTCGGCAGTGGCGCGACCATGGGAACGGAATCAGGCGGACGCAAAGCCATGGAAAACCTGATACAGAAGTATCCGGAAATCAATCTGGTGTATGCAATCAACGAACCGGCCGCGGCAGGTGCCTATTCGGCACTCAGAGCGCTGGGGCTGGAAGAGGATGTTCTCATTGTTTCAATAGATGGCAGCTGCTCAGGGGTAAGAAGCGTCGCCAGAGGCGAGATCGGGGCCACTTCCATGCAGTATCCCCTGAAAATGGCGTCACTCGGGGTCGAGGCGGTGGCTGAATACTCAAAGACGGGCAGAAAGCCGGAGAACACTCCCGGCCTCGACTTTCATGACACGGGAGTGTCCCTTGTAACGAAGGAACCGGTTCCGGGGGTTCCTTCCCTCGACATCGATCAAGGCTTAGCGGAGTGCTGGGAATAGCGAAGCTTTCGGAGCTCGGGGAAAGCAGATAAAAGCCTGGGACTGCCGTCAGCAGAACCCGTTAAAGTGAACCCCTAAGAAGCGTCTTTCCCCTGTTCTCTGCAGTATCCGAGAAAAGCCCCTGCCGTCACTTGAAGACCATCAGAAATAATATTATAATATTGATAAATATAAAAATACCCTGTTTTTAATATTATGGTATTACTTTTCACGCTTTCAAAAGCACAGGAAACAATCGCGGCGAACATGCGCAGCCGACGTCTCGCAACGGGGCTCACCCAGCAGGGCCTTGCAAAACGCTCGGGGGTCAGTCTCGCGACCCTGCGGAAATTCGAGCAGAAAGGAATTGTTTCCCTTGAATCCTTCCTTAAGCTTGCCATGGTTCTTGACGCACTTGAGGGCATTGTAAAGGCGAGCGAATCGCCCGCCCCCGCGTATTCATCCATCAATGAAGTGATTGAGGAGAAAAGCAGGAAGCCACCCCGCAAGAGAGGATGGCGCGAATGAACCATTCTCCCGCTTCCGAGATAACCGCAAGCCTTGATTTCGGGCGGGAGCCTGTCCACGCAGGAACGCTCGCACTCTCCGCCGAGGGCAGAATCTATTTTGAACACGCTCCGACTCTCCCCCGCAGCCTTGAGATTTCGCCGCTGCGTCTTCCGCGACAGCCCGGGCTCATCACGTTTGATCCCATGCTGTTCGAAGGTCTCCCCGGAGTTTTTCATGACAGCCTTCCCGACGGATGGGGACGCCTGCTGTTTTATCGGCTCGCAAGGTCAAAGGGGATAGCACCCAATCAGCTGACTGCTCTCGACAGGCTGGCCCATGTCGGACACGGAGGCATGGGAGCTCTTGTCTACGAACCCGACCTCAGCAGCCGAAGGTTTTCCGACGCTCTTAATATTGATGATCTGGCGTTAAAAACGCAGCAGGTTCTGAGAGGCTCGGCTGAATACGTGCTTGAAGAACTGGTGGCGCTAAACGGGTCCTCCGCGGGAGCGCGTCCCAAGGCGATGGTGAGCATCAGTCCGACCGGCAGTCAAATCATCCATGGTGCGACCGGTAAAATATTCAGAGACTACGCTCCCTGGCTTGTTAAGTTCCCGAACACAGAAGACGGCCCGGATGCCGGCGCCATTGAATACGTTTACTCTCTTATGGCCAGGGAAGCGGGAGTATTTATGAGCGAAACGCGCCTTCTCCCGGCAAAGAACGGGCCGGGGTATTTCACCACCAGGAGGTTTGACCGAAAAGAATCTGAAGGCGGAATGACTCGGCTTCATGTCCATACCGCAGGCGGTCTGCTCCATTCGGATTTCCGTACGCCGTCTCTTGACTATGAAGACCTGCTTGCATTAACGGAGATAATGACCCGTGACATGCGGGAAGTCGAAAAAATGTACCGCCACGCGGTTTTTAACGTTATGTCCCATAACCGCGACGACCACGCGAAGAATTTCTCGTTTGTTATGGATCCCGGAGGCGAGTGGAAACTGTCCCCGGCCTATGACATCACGTTCTCTTCCGGCCCGGGCGGCCAGCAGAGCACGACGGTGCTCGGGGAAGGCAAAGATCCCTCATCTGAACATCTAAAGGCCTTGGGAAAGAAAGCCAACCTTGATGACAAAACGATCGCGGGGATTATTGAGAGCACACGGCACGCCCTTTCAAACTGGGAGACACTCGCACGACAACACAGGGTTAACAAAACTAATATTAGACTGGTTGCCGAAGCTATCGACCGGCTTAACCGGAGCTAACCGGAGGATCGCGCAAGTCGGCGGAACAAGAGCGGATGTACGGCAGTCTTCGGGATAACGTAACGGATATTCCCGTTTCCCAAGGGAGGTGACATGCTTTCGGCTACTGCCAGAGGGCGGAGAAAGGAACGGCAAGGAACTTCTCGCCGAAAGGAACCACCTCCTCTCCCGGGTAAAGAACGACTCCGCAGACAAAATCATCTTTCGTCAGGGCCCGAAGCGCTTCCATACCCTTAAAATCGGAGGAAACCACCCGCTTCGAAGCCTTTACCTCGATACCGGCGACCGAGCCGTCAGGGCGCTCAAGAACGAAATCCACCTCCTTGCCGTCGGCGGTACGAAAATGGAAAAGATCCGCCCGCATATCGGAGAAGGAAAGCAGCTTTCGAAGCTCGGAGGCGACGAAGTTCTCAACCGCGTGACCGTAAAAATCGCCCCACCGTCCGCCCGGGCCCTCAAGACTCCGGTCAAGCAGATGACAAAGAAGAAGGGTATCGACGATATAACCCTTGGATGACTTCACAAGACGTTTTCCGACGTTTCGGTACCACGGCCCGACGTCAAAGGTGAGAAACATAGCCTGGAGAATCCCGCGATAGCTTTTGCTGGTAACGGGGTTAAGTCCCACGTCACGCGCGATCTCGGCGTCGTTCATAAGTTTGCCGGCTCGGGCCGCCAGAACCCGAAGCAGTCTCGGCAGAGTGCCGATTTTTTCAAGCTCGGCAACCGTGCGCACGTCACGCTGCAGTATGGTTGTAAGGTAGCCGTCAAACCACTCCACCCGCTCGCGCGCGGGTTTTCCCGATATCTCGGGAAACGTGGCCGACTCGACGGCTTCGCCGAGCGCGGGTCCTTTTCCCAAGTCGGCAAAATCGGCTGAAAAAAGCCTCTCCGGGAAATCTCCCTCCGCAGAGAAAACCTCGCAGGCTGAAAACGGATAAAGAGTTCTTACACTCATGCGTCCGACAAGGGAATCGGAGAGCTTCGGCAAAACCATTATATTCGCCGAACCCGTAAGCAGGAACATGCCGTTGCTCCGTCCCCCCTCTCCGAGACGCGCTTCGTCAACGACAACCTTGAGGGCGCGGAACAGGTCGGGAACCAGCTGGACCTCGTCAATAATCACCGGCCCGCTCCGTCGGCCGAGAAAACTTTCCGGAGAGGCGTAGGCGGCCTCCATGTGAGTAACGTTGTCAAAAGATACGTACTCGGCCGGATACTCGTTGCGGGCAAGCTCCCGCACAAGCGTGGTCTTGCCCGACTGGCGCGGGCCGTTTAGAAACACCACGGGGTTCCGCTTCAGGGAGAGCAAGACCCTCCCGGATAATTTACGTGTCCTGTACTCCATATCTTTTTCTTCCGATATATAAATCTAGCCTTTATGATTTCTAAAAGCAAACTTTATTTTTGCAAAATTCATTCGCTGCGTCCGAACAGGTCTTTCTTTAGTTCTTGTGCCGCAATCTGGATGATCGGAGGAAGAATCTTTCGGCTACCACGGAAGAGGACCCGGCTATTTCTCCCCTATCGGCATCGCCAGAAAAGCGCGGAAGCGCAAAATTAAAGTCCGGTTTCAAATTCGCAGGTCGATATTCAGATGGTAGCGCGTGGACTTGCGCTCCCCGGTTCTCGCGAGCGCGCCCTTAGCGACCAGATCCGAAAGATCCCGAGTGGCGGTCGGGCGCGTGGCCTTCGTGATGCTTATATAATTCTCCGCGCTGAGACCACCGGTAAAACCCTCAGGGCCCTCCTCGAACATCCGAAGCAGGCATTTTTCCTGCCGCGGATTCATTCTTCCCCGCATACGTTCAAGCAACCTGGCCTTTTCTGTAAGAAATTCCACGTAGGCCCGTGTATACGAAAGCGCATCAAGCACGGTGCCGGCGAAATAGCTGAGCCAGCCGGTTATCTCGTTTTTCGTGTTGGCCTCCCCGAGGGCCCCGTAATAGGCGCCCCTTTTCCCGCTGATCACGGTGGCAAGCGCAATCAGCGTAGGGTGGCCGAGGGACTGGGCAAGCGCTTTTTCGGACACCGCACGGCCCAGGCGGCCGTTTCCGTCCTCAAACGGGTGAATGCACTCGAAATAAAGATGCGCGGTGCCGGTGCGGGCAAGCGCCGGAAGGGGCGCCTCGGCGCCCGGGGCGCTCCGGTTAAACCAGCGGACAAACCCGTCCATTTCCCGCTTCACTCTCTCCGGCGGAGGCGCTTCGAAATGAATCCTGCGTCTGTGAAGAGGCCCGGAGACCACCGCGACTCCGTGCTCGCGGTAACAGCCCACGCACCTCAGGTCGGTGCGTCCGAGCGTGAGCATCCTGTGCCAGCGGTAAAGCGTTTCGTGGGAAAGCTCATCTTCGCAGGTACCGAAGAGGTCGACCATGAGATCGGCGATCCCGTCTTCGGCGGGACTTGGCTTCCGGCCGTCCGCCGACAGGCCGAAACGCCAGCGAAGAGACGACCGCAGGTTCTCGCGGTCAAGAAACTCCCCCTCGATCTCGGAAGTCTTGAGGGCTTCTTCGCCTATGATTTCCACCCTGAGCCGGTCCCGTTCATGTTCGCCGAGACGCCCGTAAGCCTCGGAAAGCAGAGCCGTCCCGCGCAGAAAATCACGCTCCGCGCCCTCGAGAAGCTCCGGTTCCCAGGTAAAATCGGGCCACTCGGGCCGTTGCCAGTTCCATCGCATGAGCCATAAGCATAGCATTTATAAACCATTTCGCGCCGCCGCGGCGTTTCGCGTCGGAGACCGGGCGGGCGCCGCCCGCCCCCGACAATACTTTCCCGTCCCTTGTCCAAAGCAAATGAACGTATATATTTGAAGTACAGATGAACGAACCGCTAGAAAGCTTCATAAAGCACCTCTCGGACGAAAGAAACTACTCGGAACACACGGTAAAGGCCTACAGGGGAGATCTTGAGAATTTCCGCGATTTTCTCTTAAAAGAAGAAAAAAAGATCGAGGATGCGGACGTCGCGACAATAAACGCCTACGTCTCAACCCTCTACGGAAAAAACTCCCCCTCCTCGGTAGAGAGAAAAGTATCGGCGATAAGATCCTTTTTCTCGTATCTGGTAAGAAAAGGTCTCGCGGTGCAGAATCCCGCAAAACTCGTGCGCACCCCTAAAAAGGAAAAGCACCTCCCCGTGTTTTTAAGCGTGGACGAGGTGTTCAATCTGGTCGACGTGAAGGATCCGGAGAAAAATCCGCTTCGCGTGCGCGACAGGGCGATTCTCGAGCTTCTTTATTCAAGCGGCCTCCGTGTAAGCGAACTTGCGGGAATCACGCTCGCCGACCTCAGCATGGGAGAGGCGATAATAAGGGTTCGCGGGAAAGGAAACAAGGAGAGAATCGTTCCCGTGGGATCAAAGGCGCTTTCCGCTCTCGGGGAGTATCTCGACATAAGAGGAACGCTGAAACCCGCGTCCGACCATATATTCCTTAACTCGAGGGGAGGCGGAATAACCACAAGAAGTCTGGCGCGGATAATAAAGAAGTACGGCCTGGTATCGGGGATATCGAAAAACGTGAGTCCCCATGTGCTTAGACACTCGTTTGCCACCCACCTGCTTGCGGGCGGCGCAGACCTTCGGGCGATCCAGGAGATGCTCGGTCACGCGAGTCTCTCTACGACCCAGAGATACACCCACCTCTCGGTCGAGCGGATAATGGAAGTGTACGACAAGACTCACCCGAACGCCTAGAGGCAATGGGAGAAAGGGGAAAAGATTATGAGCCAATTTCATGGAACTACGATACTATGCGTTAAAAAAGACGGCCGGGTGGCCCTCGGGGGCGACGGCCAGGTGACAATGGGAGCCACAGCGGTAAAACATAACGCGAACAAGATAAGGAAGATGTACGGCGGGAGGATCTGCGCCGGATTCGCGGGCTCAACGGCAGACGCGATGACGCTCTTTGACAAGTTCGAGGGAAAGCTAGAGGAATTTCGGGGAAGCCTTGAGCGTGCAGCAGTAGAGCTTGCGAAAGAATGGAGAACAGACAGAATCCTGAGAAGGCTCGAGGCCCTGCTGATAGTCGCCAACTCCGAAACTATGCTCATAATCTCGGGAAGCGGGGACATAATAGAGCCTGATGAGAGCGTGATAGCAATAGGATCGGGAGGTCCCTTCGCCCAGGCGGCCGCTTTGGCGCTTGCCAAGCACTCGGAGCTTTCCTCCCGGGAGATAGTCGAGCGCTCACTTGAGATCGCGGCCGGAATCTGTATTTACACAAACAGTCACATATCGATAGAGGAAATAGATTAAATGTCCCAGGAATCCTACCTCACCCCGAGGGAAATAGTATCGGAGCTAGACAAGTACATAGTCGGACAGAACATGGCCAAAAGGGCCGTCGGCGTGGCGCTCAGGAACAGGTGGAGAAGGCAGAAGGTATCGCCCGAGCTTCGCGACGAGATATCCCCAAAGAACATACTTATGATGGGACCCACCGGCGTGGGAAAAACAGAGATAGCCCGGCGCCTGGCGAAACTTGCCCAGGCCCCCTTTGTAAAGGTCGAGGCGTCAAAGTTCACCGAGGTTGGCTACGTGGGCAGGGATGTTGAGTCAATGATACGGGACTTAACCGAGATAGCCGTCAACATGGTAACAGAGGAGGAGACCCTTTCGGTTAACACGAGGGCCAGAGAGCTTGCCGAGGACAAGCTCATTGACCTGCTCGTCCCGACTCGTCCCGTCACCGAGGCGGATGGAGACATGGACGAAGCCAAGAGAAAAATGAGCGAGACCAAAAAGAAGATGAGAAAGCTTCTTTGGGACGGAAAGCTCGACGACAGGGAAGTCGAGATAGAGATAACGGCGAGAAGCCTTCCCATACAGGTGTTCAGCCAGGCGGGAGTCGAGGAGATGGATCCCGGAATCTCGGAGATGATCGGAAGCCTCATGCCCAAAAAATCGAAAGTAAGAAAGGTCAAGGTTCCCGAGGCCATGGACATCCTCACCGAGGAGGAAGCCCGAAGACTGATAGACATGGACAAAGTTACCCAGCTGGCTCTCGAGAGAACCGAGAACTCGGGAATAATCTTCATAGACGAGATAGACAAGGTCGCCGGAAAAAACAGCGTCTCGGGCCCTGATGTTTCAAGGGAAGGGGTGCAGAGGGATCTTCTCCCTATAATCGAGGGAAGCAGCGTCACCACGAAGCACGGGATGGTAAGGACCGACCACATACTCTTCATAGGAGCCGGGGCGTTTCACGTCTCAAAGCCGTCTGACCTCATACCCGAACTCCAGGGACGTTTTCCAATAAGGGTTGAGCTTGAGGCGCTCACCAAAGACGATTTCATACGGATCCTCACCGAGCCCAAAAACGCTCTCATAAAACAGTACACCGAGCTTATGAGGACCGAGGACATAAAACTCTCTTTCACAGACGAAGCAATAGAGAAAATAGCCGAGACCGCGGCCGAAGTTAACAGCTCTACCGAGAACATAGGGGCAAGGAGGCTTCACACCGTTCTTGAGAAGCTGCTTGATGAGATCTCCTTTAACGCTCCCGACATGAAGGAGAAGAAATTCACCATAGACAAAAGCTATGTTGAGGAGAAAATAGCCGACATCGTCAAGGACAGGGACCTAAGCAGGTATATACTCTGAGTTCACTTTTTGAAAAAACAATCCCGCTCAAAAAATCTAATCTCCAACTAAACCAAAAAAACTAGAATTACACAAACACACCTGAAAAAATTAAAATCTGCCCAAGTAATTAAGATTTGTACTAGATGTTCTAAAATCGAACGTCCAAATTCCTTCGTTTCATCAGACTCCATTTTTGAATTTCCTTGATGATTCAAGGCAATGGGCAAACTTGCTTTCTTCTCATGTTGTGTTATTATTTACCTACTTGGTAAATGAAATTGAAGGGTCTCCGCTCGATTACTGACAAGGATTATTTCACATCTTCGACTTGGATAGTTATGAATGGATATAAGCTTTCGAAACTCCAGCCTGAAAAAATTATGTGAAGACCCCAAATCAGCGAAAAAGAAACTCGGGAATGTGGCAGCTAAAAAACTACAGGCTCGGCTAGCAGATTTGATTGCGGTAGAGAAACTGGGGGATATCCCTTTCGGAAACCCTCATCCTTTGAAAGGCAGACGAACTGGACAATTCGCAGTTAATCTGGATGGTGGACGTCGCCTAGTATTTAAACCATCTGATAACCCAATACCGCAGGATACCAGTGGGGATATAAAATGGAGAGAGGTCAAATCAATAGAAATCGTTTTTATCGGAGATTATCATGACTGAAAATCTTAATCGGTTTGAACCGAAATGGCTGTCGCCGCCAGGAGATACGATTCTGGACATCTTGGAAGAAAAAAACTGGACGCAATCTGAATTCGCGGACCGTGTTGGTTATACAACAAAACATGTAAGCCAGCTTATACGCGGCAAAGCAACAATTACGGAAGATACAGCACTTCGATTAGAACGAGTTCTTGGCAGCAATGCAAATTTCTGGCTATCAAGAGAAGCAAAGTATCGTGAGGCTATTGCACGCATAGAAGAAAAAGAACGTCTAAAGAGTCAGATTAATTGGTTGAAAGAGCTTCCGCTTAAACATATGATCAAATACGGATGGATCGACGAACACATGAAGAAGATTGATCAGGTTTCAGAGTGCCTGAAGTACTTCAGAGTTGCCTCGGTATCCGCGTGGCGGTCAAAATACACTGATCCATTAGAGTTAGCTGCTTTTAAATCTTCGCCGAAGTTTGAAAAAAAACTTGGTGCAGTTGCAGCTTGGCTACGTCGGGGGGAAGAAATAGTGACGCAACGCTCATGCGGAAGATATAATAGGCAAAGCTTTATCCTAAAGCTAAAGAATCTTCGTAAACTCACAAACGAAACCAACCCTGATATTTTTGTCCCGAAGTTAACTAAAACTTGTGCAGAAGTTGGTGTTGTTGTTGTTTTTCAACCAGCACCTAAAGGCTGCCCTGCAAGCGGAGCAACACGCTGGA
>JAPOYE010000100.1 GCA_026706695.1 Candidatus Dadabacteria bacterium
CCCGCTTAAATTTCTTTGACTTTGAGGTTACATTCGGTAGAATCGATACCCTTAATTTATCCGAAGAGAGAATACTATGAAGTCATTCATGGCCAGAAACGACGATTTTGAAAAGAAGTGGTACCTGATCGACGCTCGGGGAAAACCCGTCGGAAGGCTTGCAACCAAGGTAGTCTCGATTCTTAGGGGCAAGGGCAAACCGCAGTTTGCTCCTCATTCGGATATCGGAGATTTCGTCGTTATAGTCAACGCCGACAAAGCCACGTTCTCTGGCAGGAAGTGGGACCAGAAAACCTACTACAGCCATTCCCACTATCCCGGGGGACTTAAATCCGTTACTGCGCAAGAACTGGCTGAGAAAAAGCCGGGAGAGATAATCCGCAAGGCCGTCTGGGGAATGCTTCCCAAAAACAGGTGGCAGAAGAAACTCATACAGCGGATGAAAATCTATGTCGGAGACAAGCATCCGCACATGGCCCAAAATCCCGAGGTTCTGGAGGTCTGATTCATTATGCCTGAAACCGTTATTTACAATGGCACGGGGAGAAGAAAAACGTCAATCGCAAGAGTTTGGCTCAGGAGAGGCAGCGGTTCCATTACCGTGAACAAAAAATCCGTGGAAGAGTACTTTCCCAGAGAAGTATGGCAGATAAAGGCCCGCGAACCACTTAGCGTCACCGATACTTCCATGGAATATGACGTGATGGTCAGGGTGAAGGGAGGAGGACTTACCGGCCAGGCGGGAGCCATGAGCCACGGACTTGCCCGAGCCCTTCTCAAGGCCAACGAGTCGCTTCGCAAGAAACTCAAGGTTTCCGGACTGCTGAAACGCGATCCCAGGATGGTTGAGAGCAAAAAGTATGGGAAGCGCAAGGCGAGAAGGGGACAGCAGTTCTCCAAAAGGTAATTCATACTTGACCGATCCAAACCAGAAGTTCCAGAGAAAATTCGACATCCGCCCGGCCAAGGGAAAGCTCGGGGTACTGATCCCCGGGATGAGCGGGGCGGTAAGCACAACTTTCATAGCGGGCGTAAAGGCGGTGGTAAAGGGAGTGGGAAGGCCCATCGGCTCCCTGACGCAGATGGGGAAAATCAGGCTCGGCAAAAGAACCGAGAAGAACTTTCCTCTCATAAAAGATTTGGTTCCGCTGGCCGAAATCCAGGACATGGTGTTTGCCGGATGGGACATACACGATGAAGACTGCCACGCCTCGGCGCTTCGGGCCGGAGTGCTCGGTCCCGAACTTCTCGGGAAGATAAGACGGGATCTTGAAAAAGAGTCTCCTATGCGGGCTGTTTTCGATAACAGGTATGTCCGTAATCTCAAGGGTTCCTATGTAAAGAAGGGCAAGACGAAGATGCATCTTGCCGAGGCCCTGATCAGGGACATAAAGAGATTCCAGAGGGAAAACGATATCGAAAGGCTGGTAATGCTCTGGTGCGGGAGTACCGAGGTATATCTTGAGCCGTCGGAAGTTCATGAAACCATAGAGAGTTTCGAGAAAGGGCTAAGGGAAAATCACGACGATATTCCCCCGAGCATGATCTACGCCTACGCGGCCATAAAATGCGGTGCCTCCTACGGAAACGGGGCCCCGAATCTGTCTGTGGACATCCCCGCGCTTCAGCAGCTCGCGATTGAAAACGAGGTTCCAATAGCCGGCAAAGACTTCAAAACCGGCCAGACACTCATGAAGACTATCCTGGCTCCGGGTCTTAAAAGCAGGATGCTCGGGCTCAACGGGTGGTTTTCAACCAATATACTGGGTAACCGGGACGGAGAGGTGCTTGATGATCCCGGTTCTTTCAAAACCAAGGAAGAAAGCAAGCTGGGTGCACTTGAGTACATATTTCAGCCCGATATAAATCCTGAGCTTTACTCGGATTACTACCACAAGGTAAGAATAAACTACTACCCGCCGCGCGGAGACGAAAAAGAGGCGTGGGACAATATAGACGTTTTCGGATGGCTTGATTATCCCATGCAGATAAAGGTCAATTTTCTCTGCCGCGACAGCATACTTGCCGCACCGGTAGTTCTTGATCTCGTGCTGTTCCTAGATCTTGCGCATCGCGCCGGTATCTACGGGGTCCAGGAGTGGCTTTCCTTTTATTTCAAAAGCCCCATGGTCGATAAGAGGCTCTACCCCGAGCACGATCTTTTCGTTCAGTTCACCAAGCTGCAGAACACGCTTCGCTACCTGCGGGGCGAGGAACTGATAAGCCATCTGGGGATTGATTACTACGGTTTCGGCTAATAAACGGGCCGCGGTTCTGCTCTACTGCTTGAGGAAGCTTTCCAGGTCTTTTCTCACGCCGGAACTTGCAAGTTTCCCGAGGGCGGCCTTTTCTATCTGCCTTATCCTTTCCCTGGTCAGATTGAACCTCTTGCCGATCTCATCAAGAGTGTAGGTGCTCTGGCGTCCTATGCCGAAGCGAAGCCTGATGATCTCCTCTTCTCTTTGATTCAGAAGGGTAAGAGCTTCCTTCAGCTTTTCTGCGAGAGACATCTTCGCTATTATCGTGTCGGGGATTTTAGCTTCCTTATCCGCGACCGAATCAAGAAGCGTGGTCTTCTCCCCGTCGAGAACCGGCGTGTCGAGGCTTATAGCGTCGTTTGTGGAATTGAGAATCCTGTTTATAACCTCTGCTGAGATTCCCGAGGCCTCGGCTATTTCCTTGGGCGTCGGCTTTCTTCCCATTTCCTTGCTAAGCTTCGCACTCGTCTTGTAAACCCTGTTTGCCTGCTCCAGCAGGTAAACAGGGACCTTTATGGTCCTGGTCTGTCCCTGAAGGGCCCTGAGTATGGCCTGATGTATCCACCATGAGGCGTAGGTGGAGAACTTGTAGCCCTTTGTGTAATCAAATCTTTCAACCGCGCGCATTAGACCGAGGTTTCCTTCCTGGATGAGATCCGGAAGCGGCAGCCCCCTGCTCATGTATCTTCTCGAAATCGTTATTACGAGTCTCAGGTTGGCTTTTACGAACTTCTGCTTGAGTTTGAGCGCCCAGTCGACATAAATTTTCTCCATAGCGCGCAGGACTGCTATTCTGTGTGCTATCGCACGCGCCCTGGCCGAGTTTTTTCTTGTGCGGATTTTCTCGTATTTTTCAATGCTCTTAGGAACCTTGGCCATCCTGATTTCGCACATCTTGATTCTCGCGGATATCTCGACTTCCTGCTTCGCGGCGAAAAGAGGCTCAACTGCCATGTCCTTAAAGTAGACGTAAAGAAGCCGGAGCTGTTCATCGGGGATCCACTTGTCCTTCTCTTTGTCCTTCCCCCTGGGTTTCAGTTCCTCTTCGTCCGGGCTGTCAAAACTCTCTTCGGTTTCGTTTTCCTCGATGTCGTCGTCAACATCATAGGATTCAAACCCGGCGTCGTGTTCCGCATTACCCTGAAAATCTTTATATTTAATGTCCATCTTACTTTTTCACCAATTCCCTGATTGAAAAACGGAGGCAACAAAAAAGGTTCTCAAAGCCCAAGCGGGCAATGAAAATTAGCACCTTCCGTCCCTATTAGGGGATTATAAGATTTTTCGTGCTAAAATGTAAGCGTTTTTTTTCCAAGTACGGTTTCGCGGGAATTACTTCGCCCCGGCGAAGTTTTCCGAAACCTGTTCCCAGTTCACCACATTCCACCACGCCTTCACGTAGTCGGGCCTTCTGTTCTGGTAGTTCAGATAATATGCATGCTCCCAGACGTCGAGACCCAGAATGGGTTTCAGTCCCTCGGAAACCGGGTTATCCTGGTTTGGGGTGGATGTTACCACGAGCCCTCCGCCCTCGTCCACGCAAAGCCACGCCCAGCCGCTTCCGAATCTGGTGGCGGCTGCCTTGGAGAATGTCTCGGCGAAAGCGTCGAAGCTTCCGAACGCGGAATCTATGGCATCGGCAAGCTCACCCGAAGGCGTTCCTCCGGAACCGGGAGCCATGCACGGCCAGAAAAGGCTGTGATTCGCATGCCCTCCGCCGTTGTTTCTTACCGCGGTTCTTATGTCTTCGGGAACGGAGTCAAGATCGCCGAGCAGTTCCTCAAGCGATTTGTCCGCCAACTCCGGATGTTTCTCCAGCGCTGCGTTTAAGTTGTTTACGTACCCTTGATGATGCTTTGAATGATGTATTCTCATCGTTTCCGCGTCTATATGCGGCTCCAAAGCGTCATGATCATAAGGAAGATCAGGTAATTCGTGCGCCATTTTCCTCTCCTTTTAATCTCTCGAAATAAAAAGCCAAGTTTGGGATTATATATACAACTGCGGACAGTTGCAAGTAGATTATACCAGAATGTCAGGGTACTGGAAGTAAATTGAATTGACCGCCGTTTTGCAATGAATATAGATACGGTTCCATTCAGCCTGACTCAGACTCTCTCAGCAATCCTGCACTTGTCTCTATGTACGTAAAAATGGTGGCAACATGTCTTCGACCGTAAGCCAAGAAGCGGTCGAAAAGATGGAGCAGATAAAATGGACCGCCGGAATTAACCGTCTTTCTTACGGAATCAGATAGACTCTAGCCGGAAAATTCGCTTTACTTCTTTGACCGGTCTCTCCACCAAAACGCAATACAGATTGAGAACACTACCAAAAACAGGTTGAAAACAGCGCTCCAAGGCTTGCTGTCCGCCCCCGCAATGGCGCATCCGTCATCATCTTCGGCCGGAGGGTAAATGCCGGAACCAAAAATCCAAACACCAAATCTCGGATCAATTCGCGCTCCCTCAACATAGCTGACCTTGGGCGAAGTGCCGGGAGACATCCCAGGTTCATTAACTTCGTCTCCTTCTACCAGCGGATCATCCCATTTATA
>JAPOYE010000101.1 GCA_026706695.1 Candidatus Dadabacteria bacterium
CTTAAGGAGGAGTGTTGGGCAGGAATCAGGGAATCTTGAGGTGAAAACCCGGAGTCTGTCTGTGAAACTTGCTCCCCACCCCGGTATTACCCCCAAAATCCACTCACATGCACGGAATCACCGTGGGGGGGGGGCAATTAAGGAATTGAAATTTGAATTTATTAGTGTTATCATCTTGGAACAGCGGGAGTTTTTGTGTTTTCCCGTGTTGATTTCCGAAGCGGTACTGTTTAAAGAGAATTAAAAAAAACATGTTGACACTTCGGTGTCTTTTGGTGTAAAGTTAGTTAACGATGATGGATGATGTTCAGATTGTACATAAATATTTGGAAACAATTCATAAGGAGGATTTTTCATTATGAAGTTACGTAACTTGATTTTTTCATTGTTCTTAGCGATAGGAGCAATTGGTTTTGTTGCCTGTGAGGGTGATCGAGGGCCCGCAGGCCCTCAAGGGCCTCCGGGGGAGCCGGGGGAAGAAGGGGAGCCGGGGGAAGGAGGTGGTGCCGGATCTGTTGAGTACAATTATCCCTTCTTGATGAACTGGGGAAAACCGTCGGGAAAGATGGCTTGTGACGATCCTTTGCTTACGGAAACAGGGCAGTTTCCTGGACCTGAACTTAAAGCTCTGCCTGTTGGTACCCAAACACAACGGACGGCGTTAGTAACGGCGGCAGCTGGCAATGAAACTACTGCTAATGGGTATGTTGAGATAGCGTGTAACGCTAATGTTTTTGATCTGGTTAATCCCGACCTTAATGGAGACGGGACGGGCGATCTCTTGAGTCCCGCCGGCACCGACGTCGCTCCTACCTTGGTTTTTATAAAAAGTCACAGAGGAGGGGATGCAGCAGCGGTACCGCAAGAAGGTACTAAAGCAGCTACCTCTGGTATAGCTGGTGTAAGAATAACGGAGCAGAAGAGCTTTACTGCAGGGATGTTTTTTGCTGATATGGATGCAAGAGGAGGTTCTGACGAGGCTATTCAAAGGGGTCAGTTGCATCATGACTGCGGTGTGGGCACTGCGCCGGGGAGTATAGAAGGCCAGTGGCGTGCGGTGAGTATAACGAATATATCGCAGAACACTCAGATTGGCAGCAATGGTTTAGAGGTGCCTCTTGCAAATTCAATGGTAACGAGAACGACCAATAAAGTCTGCCTCAGGCTTGATTCTCTGCCGGGTGCTGTAAAGTGCTACGTTAAGAAGCAAACGGTTGTGAACGATGGCACTACCGCGGCTGTGGCAGGAAGCGTAGCTGCTGGAGTTATGGCTAGCGATACGGAGGAGATCATCATTTATGGAGATGGTACTAATTCTATGCGAGTTATGCCACATCCCGCAGCTACTACGGCGGCGACTAATCCAGGGAAACTGAATCCTGTTGCAGCCACTCTAGACGAGCAATTTATTGGCAATGCAAATGATTTTACAGGAGCGAAGCTCTGCAACCTGTTTAGAGAGGCTGCTCCTGCTCCATAAGCGGGCACGGAGCACGGAACAGTAGAGCAACAACAAAGGTTTAGTTGTTAAGTTTCTCTCTACCGATGTTCATTCTGGCATGGCGTACCAACTCTTGGTGCGCCATGCTTTTTTGGTGTGCCGAACATAACCGGCAGTTTGGAAGTGCAAGCCTTCTGTACAGGAATTCCCACTAGAAGCTTACCGGGCTGAGGTTAGCAAACAAACTTCGGTTTTTCGAGATTCCACAGTATTCAGTGCTTCTGATTCTGCACAGAAAACAGTTTTTCTCCATTGAGAACACCGGGTTCAGACCATTTTCTTTACCCATATCAATCCCTGCGCACACCTCTCCCCCACCCGCCAAAGCAAGTTCCCAGATATTTCGAGAATACAGAGACTGTACTTTCTCATCATGTATCGAAAAGTTCTATACTGCTTCTGTAACCTTTATTGCCCTGTACAAAAATTCCCAGCTCTCAAGAACGTGTTCCATGAACATGCTCCGTACCTTGTTCCTGAGACATTTGAGCCTCTCCATCTTCTCCAACGCACACAGAAACAGCCCACAGCACCTCATCTCTATCTGATCAATCAGAAAAGCAAGCAGCAGATTGCCGAACACACCCGAAAGATGCTTGTTCTCGTGCCCGAAGTTGTGCTCAAAATGATACTCCTGATTCTTAAGCGTATTGAAGGTCTCGTTCTCTATCCGCCACCTCGCTCGCCCCGCCCTCATTATCTTCATCAGATTCTTCTCTTCAAGCTCAATGTCCGTAACCCAGGACTTCCTGTTTTCCTCAGCAGGTTTATACTTTTGTAAGTTCTCCTTTTGCGAAGTTTTTGTTGAACTGCACTCCTTTTTCAAGCAAGGTGCATGCTGCGTAGAGAAGGCGGTCTGCCACGAAGTGCAGGGTTCTGCAGTGACCGTGTCCCCGCTTGCGAAATGCGGCATATTTGGCCTTGCTTACCGGATCATGCTGGACTGCTATGCGAGTCTTCCCAGAGAAACTCTCCTTCGGGTAACACGTCTGCTTTTTTTCCGTCTGCTTGGTTGCCGGGGTGCAACCACACAAGTTGCGAAACGACCTGTAGTCGCGTCGGCACACCAGTTCGTAGGTTTCGCCGAATATGGCAGCAAGGGCAACCCTGCCTACGCTTGGAAACCAATTCAGGATTTCAACATCGCTCGGTTTTGCCTTCCCTTGCCGACAATCTTTTTTGCTAAACGAACGGATGCAGCGCTCAATCTGCCTTTCTGTTTCTTTACCTTCATACGCTCGACAACGCTTGTTATACGCATAATACGTCCTTGCAAGATTGCTTGGGAGACATTCATTTCCTTTGAGCGAAGGACTTGTAGGATTACCTTGGCACACCTCGCGGCCACGGGGATGGGAACATGCTGCCGCAGTTCAAGGAACCATGGATGGAAAACATCGTCTGCAGCCTCTTCAAACTGAGGATAATACCTCCACAGCTGACCGCGCATGTGCACAACTGCTTATTCCGTGAACACCAATTCTATTGCGCTAGGGAAAGCCTTGGAAGGGGAAAAGGTAATGACATAGCTACAAAACCTTCGTAGTGAGCCAGTGGGTTCGAGTTCCATCCGGTAAAGGGACACAGTCAGCCAAATGGAGACGAGTTTTGTATGGTGCGAGGTAACGTGCGCCGTGAAGCGTACGCATTCCTACCGCAACCTTCGCGGCAGTTGGGATGGTGAATCTGGTTGCCAAAAGACAGAAAAAGCTCGTGAACCGCCAACGTTGACCGGGAAAACGGTTCCGTCTTCAGATCGGTTCAGGAAAAATCTGGAATCCGGTCCCAAAAACTCTCCGCTTGCTCTTTTATGAGATATGCGGGCTAGGCAATAATCTTTGCAAGCACTACAGGCCCCACACCTAGAACAGAGCGGAGTATCTCAATATCGGTTGGCGTTTGCTCTCGGTCTTGAGCTTTGAGTTCATGGTCTCAACAACCCGTTTGATGGAATTTTCGGTCTCCCTTATCTGGCGGTCTGTCACTTTCATTCGTTCAATGATCGTCCTTATGTGCCCAATACAACTCTGTACGGTTGCCTCGTTGAGCTCTATCTTCTTGCCGCGCAATATCCTCAGCAATTCCTCCGCGTCAATGCGCTTCACTCTGTTGCGTCCAAGAAGATTCTCTACCGTTGAGACTCTTTTTCTTTTTGCCGCTTCAGGACAAGGAATAAACTCCCATAGCTCCAGGTGCCATGGCCTTACCTTTTTGCCAATAAGCTCGCCAAACTGGGGATAATCCCTCCAGAGCACAGAGCAGTCCGCAGTTGACTGCGCATGGGCACGACTGCTTATTTCGATAAAAATGAGCACCAATTCTGTTGTGCTAGGGAAAGCCTTGGGATGGGAAAAGTAGGCGTGGTACCGGAAAGCGAATCAATAACCTGAAGGAAAAAAGGCAATTGGAGTCACTGCCCACAAACTTCCCGGAACTATTTACGCGGTGCTCAGGGACATGAAGCCTTATTATGACCCAGAGGTGTATTATGAAACCCTGATGGTCAAGTGCAGCGGTCCGCAGTGAATCAGGATGCTGAAGAAACACGGTGTGGTGTTCGATAAAGAGACCGAGTTGCGGGAGGCGTTGGGCACAATCCGATCACAACATAACCGGTAAGTGGATGCGGTCTGGCTTCGGACCTTATAAGGGGTCCACTTCTGACCGCAAGACTACCATCTGTTGCTCGTTCAAATGACGCGCCCTGAAACAGCGCTGTCGCGTTGCGGGATTGCTCTGGTTACCTTAGCGTATAATTTTACGGCAAGTGAAAAAGGGTAATGGTATAATATTCCCTTCATGAGTTCACAGACCCCCCTTATGAGCCAGTACCTGAGCGTAAAAAGGGAGTATTCAGATGCCATACTCCTTTTCAGGTTAGGGGATTTCTACGAGATGTTCTACGACGACGCGAAAACCGCGTCGGAAATACTCGGAATAGCACTCACTGCGAGGGACCGTTCCAAAAAAAATCCTGTGCCTCTCTGCGGAGTTCCCTTCCACAGCGCGGAGCCCCACATATCAAAGCTTCTCGGAAGCGGAAAGAAAGTGGCAATCTGCGAACAGGTGGGCGACCCGAAGAAAACAAGAGGGCTCGTGGAGAGGAAGGTCGTCAGGGTTCTTACCCCCGGAGCAGTTCTTGACTCGGAGAACCTCGAATCAAAAAGCAACAATTTCCTCGCGTGCGTGGCCGAAGAGAAAAACGGCTTCGCGCTTTGCTTCTGCGACATCTCGACAGGGGAGTTCAGGACGTCTTTTTTCCGCTCGCCTGAAGATCTTCTCTCCGAGCTTGCCAGTATCGACCCAAGGGAAATTCTGATCCCGGATTCCGGCACGGAACCTCCCTGGCTTAAATCCCTGCTCGACGCAAGTCCCCGCACTCTCGTGACGAAGGTTGATTCCTGGAAGTGGGAGCTTGAGAGGTGCGGGGAAATTCTAAGGGACGGATTCGCGGTTCTTACCCTCGAAGCGCTTGAGATCGAAAAATACCCCGGATGCGTCTGTGCCTGCGGAGCGCTTTTCGATTATCTTCGGGAAACCCAGAAGGGCTTCATGCCGGAAGTGGAGTTCCCGAAGTACTACGACACGGTCGACTACATGAAAATAGACGAGTGGACCGCGAAGAACCTTGAGCTTCGAAGCTCGACCGAAGGCTCGCAGAGACATTCCCTTCTGGGAATAATGGGCGAGACCCGCTCTCCAATGGGCGCGAGGCTTCTTCGCCGCTGGATGAGCTACCCGCTGCTTGACGCAGAAGAGATACGCAAAAGGCAGGAGGCCACAGAAGAACTGCTTGAGAGCCTCTCCGCGAGAGAAGAGCTTATGGAGGCGCTCGGGAAGGTCGGGGATCTCGAGAGACTGATCCACAGGGTCGAGACCCCTTCCGCAAGACCCAGGGACCTTGCCTCGCTTCGGGATTCCTCTTTTTACGCGGAAAGACTCCGCGACGCCATGTCGGATCTCGGTTCGGAGGCTCTTGTCTCCCTTCGGGAGAGGATGGATGATTTCCGCGACCTCCGCGGCTACCTCGAGGGCGCCCTTGTTGACGCGCCGCCCGTTTTCGCGCGGGAGGGAGGGGTTATAAGGGAAGGGTTCTCCCCAGAGCTTGACCGCCTGCGCAAGATCCAGAGCGACGGGCGGAAGTGGATATCTGCACTTGAGGGGCGGGAGAGGGAGAGAACGGGGATAGCCAAGCTCAAGATCGGGTACAACAGGGTGTTCGGCTACTACATCGAGGTTACAAAGTCCAAGCTTTCCTCGGTGCCCGAGGATTACTCAAGAAGACAGACCCTGGCGGGAAGCGAACGCTTCACCTCCCCCGAGCTAAAGGAATACGAAGAACAGATACTCACCGCGGCGGAGCGCATAACC
>JAPOYE010000102.1 GCA_026706695.1 Candidatus Dadabacteria bacterium
GATTGCCCCCCAAGCAAGATCAGAACTATTGTACTATCTCCAGTTGATAAAGAGTTGTCGATATCAGGATTTACTCAAAATCATCCTATCCCGTTCCGCACGTTCATCTCGCTTAGTAACTCACTATGATTTGGATTTCCCCAAGAGACCTCAAACCGAACCGTATGAATGCTATAAACACGGCAGAGTTTGTACTCCTACCCAAGAGGCTAACAAGTTCCTGATTCGCTACTCGATTGATACGCTAAACAGGATTAAAGAGTTTGACCGCATAAAATCGGATGCCAGAGTTGAGGTGATTCACGGTGATTCCAGAGAAGTGGACCTACCGGAAGATATTGATATGGTCTTTACTTCTCCCCCCTATGTCGGGTTTATAGACTATCACGACCAGCATAAATACGCCTATGAACTACTGGGATTGAAAAACAATGAAACAAGAGAGATCGGAGCAGCCAAAAGAGGTTCTTCAAAGAAAGCGAGAGAGGAGTATATAGAGAGTATTAACGATGTTCTCCTGCATACTCGCAACTACATGGCTAAGGACGGCATTATGGCTATTGTAGTCAACGATAAGCATGACCTTTACGAACCATCTAAAGTCGGGTTTAAGTCAATCGGAAGGGTAGAGCGTCATGTAAACAGACGCACGGGCAGACGGAGCGGAGCGTTTTATGAAAGCATTTTGATTTGGCAGAAGGCATGATTACAGGGACAACCAGGCAGTCGATAAAGGGATACTTGGAAGGATTTATTCAAGGCATGATAGAGGAAAAAACGGAAAGCGGATTTGACCCCAAAGAACTAAGACCTCAGCGAGAAGCGTCAAGGAAGGGTGATCTCAAGCCTTTTCACGAATCCCTGTTACCTGACGGACTGCTTACGATAACGGAATTTGAGAGGTCTTTTTCTACAAAGTTAGGAACTACTTTTGAAGAATGCGCCAGACTTGTTGCACTTGACAACCATAAAGACGCAAAAAGAAGGCATCGTGTTACAGGAAAAATCTCACTTCAGGCAATCAAGCGTATTGAGGAAATTGTGAGTGAAATTGGTACGGGTGGAATGAAGTCTAAATACCTGGATTTTGTTGAGGAGATTGTCGCTATTGCCGGGAAAGGAGAAAGCGTAGAACGAACCAGTATAGCAGATTTGTATATTGAGAAGAAAGATGGAACAAAAATCTACATCGAGATAAAGAGTCCGAAACCAAATAAAGGGCAGTGCCTAGAAGCTACTGGAAGACAACTGCAAATTCATGGAATAAGTCACAAAGAATCCCCAAGAGTAGAAGCATATTTTGCGTCAGCATACAACCCTTGGGGAGTAGAAAAATCAACTTACAAACACAGCTTCGCTGTAAACTACATGGACTTGGAAGATGAGGTTCTGATCGGCAAGGAGTTCTGGGAACTGGTAGGTGGGACAGGAACGTATGAGGAAGTTCTTGCGATATATCAAGAAGTAGGACAAGAGAAGGGCGCTGATATGTTGGATCAACTCGCTTTAGGATATTGAGATGGGACGCAAGCCTAAAATCATCCCGCACATACCGGGGACTATGAAGCAGATAGTGAAGGCTATGTTTGCAGAAAATGCCAAGTTTGCGAAGGAACAGAGGGCGGAGCAATCAAAAAAGAAGAAAGCGAGGAAAGACAAGTAGTTAGATCAAATTTTGGGAACAAAGTATATAATTCCCAATACAATAATCTCCATAAGCGACGAGGCCAATCAATGTCCAAGTCAAGAAAGCAAGTTGCCGGGAAACGAACCGCATGCCGAGGGCCGGTCGGATGAGTGCGTCTGCTGCGGATTTCCCTGTTTCCCGGGTCCCGGTTGTCAATGTTGCTTCCGTTCCTCAAAGAAGCCCGCTGCGCTACCCGGGTGGTAAGACGTGGCTTGTTCCTCACATCCGCGAATGGCTTCGGCAAACCAAGCCGGAAATTCTGATTGAACCGTTTGCCGGTGGCGGCATAGTCTCCCTCACCGCCGTAATGGAGGGTTTCGTGTCCGCCGCCGTAATGGTGGAGATTGACCGGGATGTCGCTGCTTTCTGGCGGTCGGCGTTGGAGCGCGGGGACAAGTTACGGGAACTGGTGTGCCGGTTTAAGCCTACTATCACGCGGCTTCGCAGACTGGAAAAATCTTCTCCGGCCACACTGGAAGAACACGGCTTTCGCACACTGGTTCTTAACCGTACCCGCCGCGGTGGAATCCTTGCGCCTGGTGCGTCGTTCTGCCGGAATGGAGAAAACGGCAAGGGTGTGCTGTCTCGCTGGTATCCCGAAACCTTGTCATCCAGGCTTTCCGCTATCCGGGGGCACTCAGACAGGATCACTTTCCTTGAGGGGGATGGGATGAAGCTTCTGCCGTTTCTGCTGCGCGGATGGGGGCGAAAGGCCGCCGTGTTCCTGGATCCGCCATATACCGCCAAAGGCGGCAAGCGGGCGGGATCGCGCCTTTACGCGCACTGCAACATTGATCACGCAAGGCTGTTCTCTTTGCTGGCTGAAAACGATACCAATTTTCTGATGACTTATGACGCGGCGCCGGAGATTGCCGACCTCGTGCGCCGGTATGATTTCGATGCGGTCTGTCTCTCGATGAAGAACGGGCACCACAATCATCTGCCCGAGCTGGTCATAACGTCGGATCCTCTTTTCGCATGAAGAAGGAGCGATATGGCATTGCCGAGTGGTTTGGCAATCCGTTCCTGCGGATGCCTGCCGAGCTCCGCCAGTCTCTGGCGCGGGCTTCTCTGGGACATGCGGAACCGCCCCCCTGTCCGTTTCAGCGGGGAAACCCCGTGTGCAGCAAGAAGGGCGGTGTCTGCTCCATCCAGTCAGGCGATAATCCACCGGTGATCACATGCCCGAGGCGCTTTGATGATGACGACCTGCTCCCGAAATGGCTGGCCGGTATCCTTGGCTTCTCGAACGTCTATCTGGCGCGTGAAGTTCCGTTCATGCGTTCGCCCTCAACCGGACGTGCCGCCGGGCGTATCGATCTGGTGGTATCGGGTGATGACGACGCAAAATCGTGGATCGGCCTCGAAGTGCAGGCGGTCTACTTTTCCGGCAAGGGGATGCGGGCGGATTTTGAGTTGCTGCTTGAGAATACCGACGCGGTTCCGCCGCCGCCAACTGCGCTGCGTCGCCCGGACTGGCGCTCGTCAAGCGCGAAGCGGCTGATGCCGCAACTTCAGGTTAAGGGACCGACCCTTAGACGTTGGGGAACCAAATTGGCAGTTGCCGTCGACCTTCCGTTCTTTGAAGCCATCGGCGGCCCGACCGAAACACCGTCACAGGACCTGAACGACGGCGATATTGTCTGGCTGGTTCCACGGATTGCCGACGATTACAGGCTTGAGGCGCACCACTGGGAAGTCCTCTCTCTTGAAGATTCGAACGATCGACTGCTTTCCGCGGAAACGGTGAAGCGGCAGGAATTTGAAGATGTGCTGCGATCAAAACTGAAACGAATTTAACTCCCATTCGTGTAAATGCGCGACCCAGTTATATGGGCAAGAAGAATAATATAGAAGCCAAGTATTTTTATCGCTACACTGATTTAGCCGCTATAATACGTCTGCTGAAAAACCAGCAGATTACGCTTTTGGATCCGATGAAGTGGGACGATAAGAATGACGTTTTTTTCATGCAAAAGTACAAGGAACTCATGAAGGCAGAAACATTGCTTGCAATCTGTTTTGTGCAGGGCGGCGAGACATATCACCACTGGAAACTTTTTTCTGACGGACCGCACGGCGTTTCCATTAATTTTGAAAAAGCCGGACTGCTTTCCGTATTCAAGAAGGACAAGAGAATTAAACACGGTCGTATGCAATATGATCTCATAAAAGACGTGGAAGAATCGTTGGGAGAATTGCCGCTGGAAACCTCGAAGTTGCCGTTTCTGAAACGTTATCCTTACAGGGGAGAAAAGGAATACAGGGTGATTTACGTGGATACTGAGAAACGTTTGAGATTCAAGAGCTACGATATTGATCTGAGCTTGATAAAACGGATCCGGCTTAGTCCCTGGATGCCGAAGCCTCTTGTGAAATCTGTGAAGGAAACCCTGGAATCAATTCGCGGCTGCGCAGGGTTGGAAATTGTTCAGTCTACGGTGACAGACGACAGGAGGTGGAGAAGGATTGCGGAAGAAGTCGACTGAAATACGAAGAATTTCACGTCGGAATTGGTGTTGGCGCGGCGTTCCGGCCAAGTTCCATGAAGATGCCCGCGGAATGTTTCCAGAACCGGGGGGTGTTTGCTGAAGTTGCTGTAAATACGCTGGGGGAGGCTCGAGGACTTGCGCATTCGGGGCGGGCGGGTCGTTGGATTTGACGCGATGTTTCGGGCGAACCAGTCCCAATTTAACTTTTCCGGGAATCGGCGAGTCGGGAAAACAAGTGCGAGAGCAAGCTCAAAGCGTCGAGACAATCTTTCTCCGTGAACAGCCCTGAATCTCTCAGGTCGGCTACCTCCTCATGATTGACCGGATTCCTGCAACCGGAAATTACCCCCATCGACAAATGTTTTTGCCCATCTTCTATATTCTCTATGGTCTGGACTTGAAAATCCCCGCCGCCGGGTTTTTTGAAATCTTCCGCGACTCGCAAAGCTGTTGGACCTTTATTTCCTTTTCCGAAAACTTCGCCCATCATGCTCGCTTCGCTTGAGTTTTTGCTCCTGGATTTTTTTCTTACCTCGGCGACGTATCTTTTCACCGCTTCCTGAAAAGCTCTGTAATAGTCTTCGTTCTGATAGTCAGTTTCCGAGGCTTCTTTTATTTTCGGGTGTAGGTGCCGCCAATGATATCTCGGGTATTCTGGCACAATTTGATGAAGTTTCTCGACGACTTCGACTTGCACGTCCCCGGCCAGTTCGGAATCATCTCCCAGAATGTTCTCGACGACCGGAGTGATCTTTCTTCTGATATCGTCCGGCAATTTGTCGAACCATTCGGGTATGTTTATTCCCGTTTTTTCTTTCAACCGCTTGTTTCTCTTTTTTCTTCGCTTCTCACGCCAATCTCTTTCCAGCCACCTGATGAGTTTTCGCAAATGAACGCGGAGTTTTCGGGTTTCTTCGTGCTCCCAATTGAGGGACTGTCTGTTGGTCGCTATGACGTCGTCTGGGAATTCATCGATAAAGTCGACCTCGAGCCAGCCGGTCAGATACGAGAAAAAGTGACTCGAAGTGCTGTTTGAGAAGTATTCCGGCCGATTCACCATCTTTTTTCTCGAAAACAATGTGATGCCGCGCATGTTGGTTTTCGGGGGTATCGGTTTTTCGGTCGCCATCAAGTGTCCTTTGATCTCGCCCGCTTTTTCGTAATCGCCTTCGTCTTTGTAATCGTCGGGGATTTTCCACTCGACTTGTTTTTTCAAATCTTCATATTTTTTCTCGTTGGAAACAATTATCGGGTCTTCCGAGTTGCGACGTATCTCGATTTCGAAATCGGGTTCGAGGATAAACATTTTCGAAAGACTGTTCGCCAAATCTTCGGCGGAAAAATCGCTTTTTCTCCGTATTTTCCTCAGGATTATTTTTGTTCCGTGCTCCCCATGCGGACAACTACGGTCGCGTTTGAGGATTCTGGGTTCGTATTCTTTTTCCTCTTTTTTTATATCTTCCCAGTTCATCCGAAAGATGTTTTCTTTGGCGTTTTTTCTCGTGGAAATTTCTATCTCGTGAGCAATGCCGAAGAACGACAGTTTCCCCAATCCTTTTTTCCCGATGATTTTCCTTCCGAGTCTCGGAGTGAAATCCGTTTCGTCGTGCTCCCTGCGATTTCTTCCGATTCTCAGAAATTTCTCGTTTATCTCGTCGAAGGACATGCCCGCCCCGTCGTCCTCGACGATGATCTCCTTATTCTTTTCGGAGTCGTTCAGCGTCAACAAAACGTGTTCCGCGTCCGCGTCGTGCGCGTTGGCGATCAATTCCGCGAGTATCGGTGGCAGAGTGGAATACATGCGAACACCCAAGTGTTCGATGGTGTCCGGCTCGAACGTCATCTTTAATTTCTTTCTTCTGGGCATGATTTTAATTATGCGTGTTTTCGAGAGACGACACTATCCGTTCCCCGATCAATTTGGCGAAATCCGGGGGGAAGGCATTTCCAATCATCTTGGCTATGGGTCCCATTCCGGTGCCGATAAATTCGTAATCTTTTGGGAAAGTTTGCAAAGTGGCTCCCTCTCGCAAAGATAGCCCTCTGTCTTCTTCCGGATGGGCGAAGCGACCGTTGGTCACGCTGAAAAATTTCGTGGTGATCGTCGGGGCGGGTCTGTCCCACCACATGCGTCCGTAAGTGTCGGGAAACTTTTTCTCGTCGGAAGCGTAGCAAGGCAATCGGTACGCCTTTTTGTTCTGCCAGCACGATCTGTCGCCGCCGTCTTTCCTCGTCATTCGCAGACGCTCCAAGTTTTTTGCGCTCAAGCCTGCCGCAGCGTGCAAGAATTTTGTTTCGTCTTTTGTGCCGGCCTCGATTCTCGGAAAGCCGTTCGCCGTGCCGAGAACGTCTCTGACGGTCCTTGTTTTACCCGTCGGTTCCGGCAGGGATATTTCCGAAACGCGGGAAGCCAACAGTGTGAAACGGCGTCTTTTTTGCGGAATGCCGTACAGAGACATATCCCTGACGCCTCGTGCGACGTCGTATTTCATGTCTTTGAGAGAGGTTATGAATTTTCCCAAGGGACTTTCAGGATTCGAAGAAATTCCCGGCACGTTCTCGACGACCACGAACCCCGGTTCGAAATATTCCACGAATCTCTGAAAATCCATAATGAGATTTTTCGATTTTTCGGATTTTTCTTTGTTTGTTTGTATGATGCTCCAAAATTGGCACGGCGCGCAACCGGCGAAAATCATGCGGTCGTCTTTTTTTTCGATTTTTATATCTCGCTCCAAGTCCTCGGGCGAATATCGCGTCATGTCTCTTTCGAGAAAAACTGCCCCTTCGTTGTTTTTTTCAAAAGTGGCCTTGCAAGAACCGTCGTTGTCGATTCCCGCGAGGACATGGATTCCCACGGCTTTCAATCCGTGGGTCAGACCTCCGGCTCCAGAAAAAAAATCCACGGCTTTGAGTTCGTTTTTCTTTCCCGTGTCGAAAAACGAACTCTTTCGCTTTATCGTCTCGAAATCGAACTCTTTACTTTTCAAATCGTGTTCCCAGATTCTTATCACGTTCCATCCTTTCTCCCAATAGTGCGCGTTCACCTCGTCGTCCCGCTGTTTGTTCTTCTTTATCTTGTCTTCCCAGAACTTCGCTCTGGTTTTCGGCGGACGGTAATGTTTTTCGCATCCGTGCCAAAAACACGAATCTATGAAAATCACCGTTTCGTATTTTGGCAGAACGACATCCGGTTTTCCGAAATACTTGCCGGAATTTTTGAGATAGCGAAAACCTTGGTTCCAGAGCTTTTTTCGAAAAGAAACTTCCATTTCGCTGTCCCGACTTTTCACGCGAGACATGATTTCGCTTCGTTTCTTTTTTGAAAATATGTCCGTACGCATATCGAATTGCGTCAATCGAGTCGCGGTCAAAACCCGCGAAAACTATGTTTCCATACGGAAGCACCCTCGGGTCAAGTTCCCCGTTCCTCCTTATATTCTTCCAGAATTTCTTTATTCCATTTGGAAAGTTTCGATTTTCTTCTCGTCCTGATTACGTTTTTTCTCGGTCCCTGCAAGCATGTAAGCGCTTTTTTCAATTCCTTTTCCCATCGGGCGACATCGACTGACAAGCATGTTTTTGATTTTTCGTTCGCCGCCGCGGCTCTCGAGATCGCAGAAAGGTAAGTTTCCGAAATTTGCTTTTATTGAGTCTCGAGGATTTCACGTCGGCTTTTTATGCGCTCTGTACAAGAACCGGAATTTTTTAGGTATTGACATGAAATTATATCCTATTTTGCGGTATCCTTCATCAAGCTTAAATCAAGCGTTTTTTTACTCGGCACTCTTGGTTAAGGAAGTGAAATCATGAAGACTGCCAAATTGGTTCCCCATGAGGATCTGCCCGCAACCGATTTGGTCATAGATGCTGTTTATGAAGGGAGAGGCACTCGGTTATCCGGCGAACCGATCTCAGAACTGCTTAAAGTGCGTAACGTGGGAGGATTCAGGGTTTCGGGATCTGAGGAAAAGAAAAACTTTATCGTTCTCTACACCAGCGGAGAAAGCGGGGACTGGCCCGACCAGTTGGATGTAAACACAGGTAGGTTTACCTATTACGGCGATAACAGAAAACCCAGACGCGGACTTCATGCCACCGATGGCAACAGGATATTGAGAAAAGTATTCGATTCGCTTCATTCGAATCGGTCGAAAACCCCGCCGTTTTTTGTTTTCAGAAAACCCCCGACAGTTTCCAACTCCCTGTCCGTTCGATTCAAGGAGCTTGCGATTCCCGGCTTTCTGGGTCTGCCTTCGACTGAAGACTTGGTGGCTGTCTCGAGAACATCGGACGAACAGCGCTTTCAGAACTACAGGGCGGTTTTCACAATTCTCGATGTTTCGGTAATTATACCCCTTGGATTTTCGGAACGAGAACAAACACCTGATTTTGCCGGAGAATTCAATATCTTAGAACAGGATACAATGCTAGCCAAAGTTTACAAACTAACGGACGATCGATAAAATGAAAACGAAAATGGAATTGCTGTGGAGAAATCTTATAGTTGATGAATTAAAAGAAAACCTAGCCAAATTCCAAAGAAAATCTAGGGGTAATTAAATGGCATGGATATCACGCTCAAAGCTATTTGAAAGGCTCGGAGCGCCTCTCAGGAACCTCCGCTGGTCTTGGGGAGCGGTTTCTAAGTCGGGGAGAAAGGTCTACTTGGCAGTCTGGGAAGACGAGCTCTGCACAATGAAAGGAAAGAAGGTTGTGAGATTAACTAACTATAGGACTTCCGCCGACAGGCATGGTTACAAGGAGAGATTGGAGCAAATAGAACTTATAGAGAAAGGAGCCAAGGTCTATGGCGTTCTATGCACGGCTAAAGATTCATCTGAGAGCCCACGAAGCCTTAAAGATTTCAACAGGGAAGAACTGCTAGTGGGTGGCAAACTTATTAAAAATGCTGGCGACTGGTGGCTTGAAGATAGAGGGAGGAAAGCAATTACATGAAGATTCAGTTGTCGGGGTGGAGCGATGGGAATTGGCGTGATGGAGAAGGTAAGGGAACATTCGGACTCAGTGTGGGAGAAAAAGGCCGGGAGGAGTGGTTTAGCGAGGAGTGGTTGGAAGTTGTGGTTGAACTGCCGACTCCACACGGAGAGGCTCCTCAAATTGCAATAGAATTGTTGCCACCATTCTGGGACAAGTGTCCTGAACTCAGGCACGAGAAGATAAGAGAATGGATGATTGACCGAGGGGATATAAACACCTCGGGTCGTCCGTGGCCGATGAGGCAACCGCCGAAATACGAAGCCGAACTGACCGGAAACCACCTGCGTATAATCCGACGACTTTAGCGCTAGCCAAGCTTGGTTGGTGTTGGCTTAGTTCTTTTCTTTTGGAACTTACATACATAACTAGACAATAACCGCAATTTGCTGATACGACACTCTCCTTGGTGTTCTTTGTATAATAAAAATATACGAGTACCAAGGAGGTAATTACGGTGTCAAGATGGAATATTCTTTTTTATATCATACAAGCGATATTTCCGACTTCTTCTTTGTCTGGTTGGATTTATACATGGTTGTCTGGAACACATAAATTTCTTGGAGTGACAGAGATAGGACCTTTTGAATGGTATTTAATATTTCAAGCTTCTGTTGTTGCCATAATTATCATTAATTGGCCTCGTGTTGTGAGGTTATGGAAATACTATACCAAAAGAGATCAACATGAAGAATTAGAGATTATCGCAGGAAAGTTTTTGGTAGCAGAGAGGTTTATTGAAGTCACGGGCGGTTCTAATCCGGCACTTGTGTATGAATATGAAAAGGCGAAGGACAATCTTATGGCAAAGCTAATGGAGTTAGATTTCGTTATTTTAAATGATGCGAATCATTCTAAATTTATGGAAAAATTTAAGTGGTTTGCTTTCAGATTATCGGTGGAATTAAGAAAGACAAAATATAATAAGCTTCAGAATCTTTGGGAGAAAACTTGTAAAGAGATTGAACCGGAGAACTCTTGACATAACTAGACAACTTCCCAACTCTAACTCTCTCCCGACTAAAGAATAAGTTAAGATTACCTCTCAAAAAAATTGGGAGGTAACTAATGTGTTTGAGATAACATGGTCAAAATTTTCTGGGAAAATAAATAAAGTTATTTTCCTTCTGGAACGGTAATGGAGAGAAGCAAACTCCCTCTCCGCAGGTGGGCTATCGCTTGTTTCTTCTTATACTGAAACAGACAGTCTCCGTGGCGAGTTCGTATCAAATGTTGCGACCTGGAGCAAGACTGACAGTC
>JAPOYE010000103.1:0-17637 GCA_026706695.1 Candidatus Dadabacteria bacterium
TGACAGGCTTGTTAACTGCGCGTACTCAAATCTCGGGCTTCTTACATATTTCACCACGGGGCCGAAAGAGGTGAGAGCCTGGACGGTGAGACGCGGAACCAGGGCGCCCCAGGCGGCCGGGATCATCCACAGCGACTTTGAAAGGGGCTTTATAAGGGCCGAGACCATATCCTACGAGGATTACGTGAGGGAAGGTTCCGAGCAGATGGTAAGGGATGCCGGAAAAATGAGGCTTGAGGGAAAGGATTACGAGGTTTGCGACGGGGACGTCATGTTTTTCAGGTTCAACGTCTGAGTTGCCCGTGCCTGGTTCCGGGTCCGGTTTTGCCTGCCGACGCCTTGTTCGGATAGAATTCTCCAAAAGGCATGATCTATAAAACTTTTCTAAGGCCAGTTCTTGACCGTCTTGATTCAGAAACGTGGCACCATAACGTAAAGGAACTCATGCACTTCTGCGAGTTCTCGGGCCTTACTCTGAAACTCCTTGAGTTCTCCGCAAGCGGCGGGGCTAGGGTCAGGGACAAAAGGCTCGGAGTCAGCGTGGCCGGCGTGCCTTTTGAAAACCCGCTTATCGTGGGCGCCGGATGGGACAAGAGCGGGAGAGCGCTTCGGGCGCTTTACTCGCTTGGGTTTGCGGGGGTCGAGGTGGGCTCGGTCGTCGAGAGGCCCCAGAGGGGAAATCCCAAACCCAGGCAGTTCATGGTAACCCCCGATGTGTGTCTTAATTCCCTTGGCCTCAACAGCCCGGGGATGGACGCTGTTTTAGAGAACCTCAGGGGGTACGGACGCCTCGATATGCCCGTGGGAATAAACCTGGGCATAAATTCTGACACAAGCCATGAGGACGCCTCGCGGGCCTACGCCGCTGTCGCGCGGAAATTCCGCGCCGACGCCGCCTACTTCGCCATAAACGTGAGTTCCCCAAACACCCTGGGGCTCAGAAAGCTTCAGGACGGAGGGCGCCTTGGGGAGATAATACGCGCTGTAACGGAGTCACTTGTGGATTCCTCGGGCGCGGGGAAACCATTGTTCGTAAAAATCTCCCCGGATCTTTCCTTGGAGGCGATCGATGATCTCCTCAGGGTCGTGATCGATTCCGGGATTTCGGGCGTAATCGCCACCAACACAAGTGACAACCGGGCCATCAAGGCAAAGTACGGCGCGAAGTGGGAAGGTCTTCCTGGGGGAATAAGCGGAAACGATTCTGAGTACAGGTCGCTTTCAACGTCAATTATTTCCCACATCTACCGCACCGCGGGCGAGGAGCTTGAGATAATCGGGGTCGGGGGCGTTTTCGACACGGCTTCTGCGCTTGAGAAGCTTTGTGCGGGCGCAAAGGCCCTCCAAGTGGTCACGGGTCTTCGCGGAGAGGGTCTTTCGGTCGCGAACTCGATAAACAGGGGGCTTTTAGAGTTTATGGATAAAAACGGGATCAGTGACATAAGCGAGATTGCCGGTTCAGGCCATGAAGCAAGCTGAACGGACGATCAAAAGAAATGACACCGGGCGTAAGAGTTTTCAAAACGCCATCCCCCTTTCTGAATAAGCACATGGTGGAAAATTTAGGCCCATCTGGTCGCGAGGAAGTGACTTGCCGGGGTAGAAAGTGCGCTTCAAAAAAGATTTGTTCTCGGCGCTGACTGCGCTTTCCCTGCTTGTAATGATTTACTTGCCCGAAAGGGTATCCGCGGGTATTTTTATCGCCGCGAACGGAGTTCTGCCCTTACGTGAGAACTGGGGGGATACGACTGCCGGCATTAGTTTTTCCGGAACTGGTGACACTTTGATTCTCAGTGTCGTCAATTAAGGACCAACTGTTCCATATCATGCTGTAATCACTTCTCAAGTTCATTGACAGAAGCTTCTCTGCGAAGTTTAATAGTTGATATAAGGATGAGACCTACCAACAAAGATAAAATTATCGAGACCGCCTACGAGTTTTTTCGTTTTTACGGATACAATGGAACTTCCATTGACATGCTCATAAAGGCGACGGGGATTTCCAAGAGTAATTTCTACTACCATTTCGAAAGTAAGGAGGAGTTAGGACTGAAGATACTCGGAATTCACGTCGATTATCAGGAGAAAATCGTATCAGAAATTCTCCTTAACCGCGATATCAATCCCCTTGAGCGCTTTATCAGGTTCTATGTAGAGGGAGTTTACGCCAAGCGAGACCTTTGTTTACGTACGGGCAGTTTTATTGCGAGGATAGATCTGGAACAAGGTTCCATAAACCAGAGATTTCATTCCCTTATTGATACGTTCTTCCAGAAAACTGAAGACGGGTTTGAGGTATGCGTAGGAGACTGCGCGGAATTAGGGGTGATTCCGGATGGAATTAATACGAAGCTGATTCCTCAATTCCTGATTTCTCAGTTTAAAGGGGCTATGGTTATGATGAAAGTCCTTAACTCCTATTCCCCGTTAGAGCTATCTTACAACAAGACACTGGCCATGCTGCTCAAAAAAGAGTGGAGGCATCTGATTCCAAGGCATGACGAGCTGCCTGTTCGTACGTTTTCGTATCATGACCAACTGAAGCCGCTCATCTCTTCCCAGAAGTAATCTTAATTATAGCCATCATCTGAAATACCAAGCGAGGCTGTGGAGATATCCGGCGGAAGTTTATACCTCGTGAGCGATCGCACCGAATCAGGCAACCATCACGACTCATATGGTTTGATAGTTGGGACCGCGTTGAGTAAATAACATGCGTGCTGTTATTTTTGGATATACTGAATACCAAGGCTGAATTCCGCCTCGGAGAAATCTGAGTTGCGGGCACTTGCGATATGAAAAACGTACCGGGATTTCTGCTAAGCGGCGTATCCGCCGGACTTAAGAAAAACGAAAAGAGGGACCTGGCGCTTATATTCTCAACGGTTCCGGCCCACGCGTCCGCCATATTCACGAAAAATCTGATAAAAGGCGCCCCTGTGCTTGTCGGGCAGGAGAGAATCGCAGGCGGGCTCTGCCAGGCGCTGATAATAAACAGCGTAAACGCTAACGCTTTTACGGGCCAAAAGGGCTATGAAGACTCGCTCGAAGTTGCAAACACGCTCTCCGGGCGGCTCGGAATAGATAAATCGCTTGTGATCCCTTCGTCAACCGGGGTTACGGGGGAATGGCTTCGCGTCGGGAAAATCAAAAAGTCCATTCCCAAGCTCATAAAAGCTCTTGGAGAAAATAATGTCCGCGAGGCGGCCGAAGCCATCATGACGACCGATTCCTTTCCCAAGTACGCGTCAAGGCAGCTTGCCGTGGGAGAGAAGACCGCCACCGTCTCGGCTATCGGCAAGGGGGCGGGGATGATATGTCCTGACATGGCGACCATGCTCTGTTTTATAATGACCGACCTCAATATTCAGCGAAAAGCTCTTTCAAAAGCTCTTGTGGCAGCGGCAAGCGGTTCTTTTAACGCCATAACGGTTGACGGGGACACTTCCCCCAACGACTCCGTCTTTATCCTCGCGAACGGGGTTCTGGGAAACAAGCAGATCACGGAGAAAAGCGGGGATTACGGCAGGTTCGTAGACGTGCTTTCGTCTTTATGCGGGGAGATTGCCCGGATGATAGTAAGCGACGGCGAAGGGGCCACGAAGGTTGTCAGGATCAGTGTTACGGAAGCCAAGACCGAGAGGGACGCCGAGAAAATCGCGAGGACGATAGCCACTTCCCAGCTCGTTAAGACCGCGTTTTACGGGGAGGATGCGAACTGGGGAAGGATAGTGGCGGCCGCCGGAAGGGCCGGCGTGAAATTCGATCCGGAAAAAATAAAGCTTTATTTTGAAGGAGTGGAGGTGTTTTCAAAAGGGGTAAGGTCTAAACCGGAATCAAGGTTTGCCCGAGTGTTTAAAAAACCGTCCTTTACCGTAACGCTTAGTCTCGGGGAGGGTGAGGCTGCCTACTCGATTCTCACAAGCGATCTAAGCCACAAGTACGTTTCGATCAATTCCGATTACAGGACCTGACCCGGGCGGTCTCCGTCGGAGACTCTACGCTTCATGCTCAGGTTTCGTCAGCAAACCCGGTTTTCTCAAGACGCCTTCCGGTACGGTATTCGGTGTATCTCATTAGAATCCGTATGTTGTTTTTTACCTTCTCTAGGTTTGTGTCCATGATTTCAGGATGTCTCATTATGTCCATGTGGAAGGGATAGATGTTCCTTTTCCCCTGTGTTTTCTCAAGACTGCTGAGCTTTCCGTTCTCTACGTCAAACCCCGCGATCTCTTTTTCCCTGTCAAAGCGCAAATCGGGCCTGTAGCCGCAAAGGGTTAACGCGCGGAGGAGAAAAATGAGAAAAACGGAGTGCGGCCCCCGTTTTTCCGAGAGAAAACCCAGGGTGTCTGTCGCAAGGTCGAACAGCTTGTCTGCGGGTTCCTGTTCGGGGGTTAGGAAATCAAGCAGCTCCAAAACGCGGTTCGCCGCGACGAAGGAGTCAACCGATTCCGTTATTTCCCTGTAGCTTTCCTTCAAGGTCACGTCCCCGATGAGATTGAACCTTCCTTTGTTCAAGGCTACTTCGATTGCCAGGCGGTTAAAGAAATCAAGGCGTCCCCCGAAGCGCTTTCGGCTTTTTTTCGCGTTTTTGGCAAGCGCCCTGAATTTTCCGAGTTCCCTTGAGAAAAGGGTTACAATCAGATCGGCTTCCCCGTAATTTGATTTCCTTAAAACAAGCGCTTCACATGTTTCCATGGTTTGTTTCCAGACTCAAAATGTTGATTTTCATTGAAATTTCCGATGTGTTTGAGAAGATTACTGTTATTTTAGATGACAGGCAAAATAGGCTGCGGACACGTTCTCTGCGGGTGGCTATCCGCCCAAAAGACCGTTCGCGCAGATGAAACATCCGGTAGAATTCCGTATCCAAAATGACGTTTTTAAAGAATCTCTCGGGATTTCTAAGAATAGAGCACACGTTTTTCTCACTTCCGGTTATCTTCGCGGGGGCTTTCCTCGCCGCCGGCGGGATATTCAGTGCCCGGCTTTTCGTGCTGATTATCCTTGCGGGGACGGGGGCGCGAACCGCCGCTCTGGCGCTTAACAGGATTTTTGACCGGGAAATAGACCGGGAGAACCCGAGAACCACGCAGAGAGAGCTTCCCTCGGGCAAAATGAGCATGGGCGAGGCTGTGGCTGTGACGGCCGTTGGAGCCCTGCTTTACTTTGTCTGCGCCTATCTTATATGTCCGCTTGTCTTCCTTCTCTCCCCGATTCCGCTTGTGGCGTTTGCTGTCTATCCGCTGATGAAGAGATTTACGAGCCTCTGTCATTTCGGCGTGGGGCTCTCCCTTGCGCTCGGTCCGCTTGGCGGATGGCTTGCCGTGAGGTGCTCTTTTGAGGAGATGCTTCCGGCAGTCGTGCTCTCGGTTTTCACTTTCCTCTGGATTTCGGGGTTTGACATCATATACGCCACCGCCGATGAGGAGTTTGACCGCCGCCACGGCGTTTTCTCCCTTGTCGCCCGTTTCGGCAAAGAGAAAGCGCTTTCTGTTTCCAGGATCTGCCACCTGCTTTCGTTCGTTTCGCTTGTTTTTCTTTACCTTCTTTCGTTTCGCGGCTTCCTGGCGCTTTTGCCGCTTTTGCTCTGCGGCTACCTCCTTTACCTTGAGCACAGGAGCTTCGGACAGGTTGATTCCGCTTTTTTCAGAACCAACATCCTGATAGGTTTTGCGGTTTTGTTTTTCACCCTCGCGGGTATATACTTACCCTGACCATGAGAACCATAGTCGGAATTACTGGAGCTTCAGGGGTCGCTTACGGGGTTGATTTCCTCAGAAGGTGCCCTGATGAGAAATATCTGGTGGCGAGCAAGTGGGGCAAAAGAGTCCTTCACGAGGAACTCGGCCTCAAGGTCGAGGAACTGCGTCCCTGGGTGACCGACATTTACAGCGATTCCGATCTTGCGTCTCCTTTTTCATCGGGAAGCAATCATTTCGATTCCATGGTCATAGTGCCGTGTTCTGTATCAACGCTTGCCAAGATCGCAAACGGCATAGCCGATACCCTGATAACGAGAATAGCGGCCGTGGCGCTAAAGGAGAAAAGAAGGCTCATAATCGCTCTCAGGGAGACGCCGCTTGGCACAATCGCCCTTGAGAACGCCCTTAAGCTTTCCCGCGAGGGAGTCGTTATCGCGCCGATCTCTCCGACTGACTACATGGGCGCCGAATCGATTTCGGACGTGGTGAGCGGATACGTGGACAAGCTCTTAGGCCTAGTCGGCGTCGATACCGGCAGGGGATGGAGGAGGGACGAACTCGAGTAGTCTTTTCTCATGTCCACAAAAGGTTTTAGGAATCTCGAAAGCTTTATAAGCCATCTTGAAAGCATAGGCGACCTGAAGAGAATAAAAACCGAGGTCTCCCCCGAGCTTGAGATAACGGAAATAGCGTCGCGGACCGTCAGGGAAAGCGGCCCCGCCCTTCTGTTTGAAAACGTGGAGGGATCAGATTTTCCCCTGGTGATAAACCTCTTCGGCACGGAGCAGAGGGTAGAGCTTGCTCTCGGCAGAAAACCCGCCTCGGTCGGCGAGGAACTCGTCGAGATATTCCGCAAGGTTAATCCTCCCTCGATACAGGGAATTTTTTCCGTGCTTCCAAAGGCCACCGGCCTTCTTTCCATGAGAACCAAGAAGGTAAGGCGTGGCGACGTTCAGCAGGTTGAAACCGAACCCGATCTCTCGAAGCTTCCCGTGATGAAATGCTGGCCGCGCGACGGGGGAAAGTTCGTGACGTTTGGCCTGGTGCTGACGAGGGATCCCGCTACGGGCTCAAGAAACCTCGGGATCTACAGGCTTCAGGTATATGACAGCAGGACCACCGGGATGCACTGGCACGCGCACAAGGGAGGAGCCGCGCACTACCACGAGGCGAAAAAACTGGGAAGAGACCTCGAAGCCGCGGTGATCCTCGGAGGAGACCCAAGGATGATCTTCTCCGCCGTCGCCCCGCTTCCAGACGGCATGGACGAGCTTGCGTTTGCGAGCTATCTTCGCGGAAGCCCGATGCCCATGGTGAAGGGCAAGAGCATTTCGCTTCACGTCCCGACCGAGGCGGAATTCATACTCGAGGGTTCCGTTCCGAGGGACGTGCTGAGACAGGAAGGGCCATTCGGCGATCATTTCGGTCACTACTCGATGGAGGCCGATTTCCCCGTTTTTAACCTGAGCGAGATAACCCACAGAAAAACCCCCGTGTACCCCTCCATCGTGGTCGGAAAGCCTCCGCAGGAAGACCTCTACCTCGGCATCGCAGCGGGCGAGATGTTCTCCCCTCTTATAAAGATAATACAGCCCGAAGTAAAGGACATGTGGGCTTACCCCGAGGCCGGATTTCATAACCTGCTTGCGGTCTCAGTCGACGAGCGCTATCCCAAGGGCGGGATAAAGGCCATGCTTGCGCTTTGGGGGACGGGACAGCTGCTCCTCACAAAGTGCATGATCTGTGTTTCAAGCGACGTTAACCCCAGGGATTTCTCCGCGGTGCTTCACGAAATAGGGGAGAATTTCGATCCCAGGGAGGATTTCCTCATGATACAGTGGGCTCCGCTTGACACCCTTGATTTTACGAGCAACAAGTTTAACGTGGGAAGCAAGATGGGAATAAACGCGGTAAGGAAAAACTCCCCGGAGAGAAAAACCTACGCCAGGGAGGTTCCCGATCCCAGGGAAAAACACCAGGATATAACAGGATTCAGGCTTCTTTCGGGAGGTTTCTGCGCCGTCCGGATAGATGAATCCCGGACCGATCCCAAGGAGATGATACGCAGGCTGTTTGAGACTCCGGGCCTTGAAGGGGTGCGCATAATCGCCCTTGTGAGCCCGGATATAGATTTAACTGATGACATGGAGCTTATCTGGGGTATCTTTACTAGGTTCGATCCTTATCTGGATGTTCTGTTTGAACATACGGAACTTCGGGGTTCAGCGGTCGTTTACGACGGCAGGATGGGAATCGACGCCACCGTGAAGCAGTGGTATCCTCCGGTAATAGAGATGTCGGAGGATATAAAGGACAAGGTTGAGACGAGATGGAGCGAGTACTGGAGCTGACCGAGAGTTTCTGCACCGACCCGAACCTGCTCCCCATAATGGAGAAGGTCGCCGAGGGCCGCAGGCTTTCCTTTGAAGACGGGCTTTCGATACTTGATTCCCCCGATCTTAACACCGTCGGCATGATGGCGGATTACGTTAAGAGAAAGAAATCGGGGGAAAAGGTCTATTTCGTCGTGAACCGCCACATAAATCCTTCGAACATTTGCGCTATATCGTGCCGGTTCTGCGCTTTCGGGACCACGAAGAAGTCCGCGAACGCCTACGAACTCTCGGACGAGCAGATGCTTTCCATGCTGAGCGAGGAGATGAGGGAGGTTCACATAGTCGGCGGCCTTCACCCTGACTGGGAGTTCGATCATTACCTGGACATAGTGAAGATGATAAAGCGCCACTTCCCGGATATTCACGTAAAGGCCTTCACCGCTGTTGAGATCGACTGGTTCTCGGAGATAAGCGGCCTTTCTCTTAAGGATGTGCTTCTCGCCCTTCAGGACGCGGGCGTTGACGCGCTTACGGGCGGGGGAGCGGAGATACTGCACGAAGAGGTGAGAAAGAAGATCTGCGCCCCGAAGACGGTCGCGACAAGGTGGGAGGAAATCCACCGCCTGGCCCACACGCTCGGCATCCCTACAAACGCCACCATACTCTACGGTCATCTTGAAAAGCCCTTCCACGTGGTTGACCACATGGAGAGGCTTAGAAGAATAGAGGACGAGTTCCCCGGGTTTTTTGCGTTCATCCCCGTTCTTTTCCAGCCGGAGAACACGGGTCTTAAGAATGTAAAACCTTTCCCGGCCTCATACGACATGAAGGTTCACGCGCTTGCGAGGCTCTATCTTGACAACTTCCCTCACATAAAGTCCTACTGGATCACCCTCGGGGAAAAAGCGGCCCAAGTGGCACTGCATTACGGTGCGAGCGACGCGGACGGAACGATAATGAGGGAGAAGATCATCCACGACGCGGGCGCCCCCTCGGAAGTGGGTCACAGCAGGGATTTCATGATAAAGATGATCCGGGATTCGGGGTACGTTCCCGTTGAGAGAGACGCGCTTTATAACGAAATAAGGGTTTACAACTGATTCCCGTCTGGGGGCGGCTCTGCGGGTCCTCAGAGTCGAAATTTCCCGGTTTTTGCTTGGTGTGAGGAAAAATGAGACGCGATTTCTGGTCCAGGGTTTTTGTCTTGGCGCTTATTGTGCTTGCGGGCGCGGCTTTTCCCGTGTACAACGAAAGTGTAGGGGAGGTTAAAAAGATGGAAAGCGGGAAAAACAGCGGTTACATGGAAGCGACTTTCGCCGGAGGATGCTTCTGGTGCATGGAGCCTCCTTTTGACAGTCTCGACGGGGTTGTCGAGACGGTGGTGGGCTACTCGGGGGGAAAGGAGGAAAATCCTACCTACGAGCAGGTCTGGCAGGGTAGAACGGGCCACGCGGAAGCTATAAGGGTCGTTTACGATCCCGCGAAGATAGACTACGAAACCCTTCTTGAGACTTTCTGGATAAACATCGATCCAACCCAGGTAGACGGGCAGTTTGCCGACAGGGGAAGGCACTACAGAACCGCTATCTTCTACCATAACGATTCGCAGAAGGAAAAGGCTCTTCTCTCGAAAAAGAAACTCGAGGAGTCGGGCAAATTCAAAAAGCCGATAGTCACCTCGGTAGAGAAGTTCGTTTCCTTTTACAGGGCGGAGGAATACCACCAGGATTACTACAAGAAAAACCCGATTCACTACGGCAATTACAAAATAGGTTCGGGGAGGGCTGGCTTTATCGAAAGGACCTGGGGGAAGCAGGATCTTCAGTGAACCGGCAAACCCGAGGGATTTTCCTGAGTAAGCGGCCGGCACGCTAAAAAGATTTTACCCGGAACCGATGACCGTTTACTTTCTCGACTCCCGAATAATGTTTCCCGGTCCGTCCGAAGCGGAGCCGGGAGGGCTTCTGGCGGTCGGAGGGGATCTTTCTCCCGAGAGACTTCTTCTGGCCTACGAAAACGGCATTTTCCCCTGGTATTCCGAGGAAGACCCCATTTTATGGTTTTCTCCCGACCCGAGAATGGTTTTTCTTCCGGGGGACTTCAAGTTCTCAAAAACCCTTTTAAAGACAGTAGCTTCCGGAAAGTTCTCAGTGAGGGCCGATACGGATTTCGCCGCGGTTGTCGAGAACTGCGCGCAGGTCCAGAGGAAAGGGCAGAGCGGGACGTGGATAACCGAGGGAATGAAGGTGGCTTACGGGAAACTGCATGAACTGGGTTACGCTCATTCTTTTGAGATATATCTGGATGAGAAACTTGTCGGCGGTCTTTACGGAGTGTCTCTCGGCGGCGCGTTTTTCGGAGAATCGATGTTTCACCTCGAAACCGACGCTTCCAAGGTGGCCCTTTTCCATCTGGCGCAAAAATGCTGGGAATCCGGTTTTGATCTCATAGATTCCCAGGTTCCGACGGATCATATGAGGACTCTCGGAGGAAGAGAAATCTCAAGAAAGGAGTTTCTACTTGCGCTTGAATCCTCTCTTCTGAAGAAGACCCTGCGCGGCAGGTGGGAGATCTGAACTTTTCCCGGCCCGGCGGAATGACAGGGGCCGGAAAAGTGGTTAAAATCCTGCCTCATGCCGAAATTGCTTGTCTTCCAGCATGTCCCTCACGAGATACTGGGAACGCTTGACCCGATGCTAAGGGATGCCGGTTTCAGGATACGTTACGTAAACTTCGGCCGTTCAAACTACAAGATCCCCAAACTCCGCAATTACGACGGTCTTGTTGTTCTGGGGGGGCCGATGAACGTGGACGAGACCGAGGAGTATCCTTACCTCGTACCGGAGACCGAATCCATAAGGGAGTTTATCGAAATGGACGCTCCGGTGCTCGGCGTATGTCTCGGTTCGCAACTGATTGCCAAGGCCCTTGGAGCCCGGGTTAACAAAAACCTGGAAAAAGAGATCGGCTGGTACGACGTTTCCCCTACCGAAGAGGGGGGAGAGGACCGTCTTATGGGTGCATTCGGCGCGGTTGAAAAGGTCTTTCAGTGGCACGGGGATACTTTCGAGATTCCGCCGGGCGCCGTGCACTTGGCCACTTCCCCCGCGTGTGCGAATCAGGCGTTTCGATACGGGGACAAGGTGTACGGGTTCCAGTTCCACCTCGAGGTGGACGCGCCAATGATAGAGCGCTGGCTTGTCACTCCGGTGAACAAAAAGGAAATCGAAGAACTCGGCGGCAAAATAAATCCCGATGTTATAAGATCCGAGACTCCAAAGTACATAGATGCCCTTTCAGATCTCAGCAGGCGGACTTTCGGCGGTTTTATCGATCTGCTCGGAGGCACGTCGGAGAAAAAGGCGCATATGCCTTCTGTCTGAACTTTTCCCCTTGCAATTCGTTAGGAGTTTTCTGCCTGATCGCTGTTGAAAAAAATCCGGACGTGTGTATAATCCGTGCGTCTTTCAGTTAGTAAAAATCTTTTTTTAATCCACTCGACGAGGTAAATAATGAGCAACTGGGAATGTAAAAATCACGGTCATCCAAACATAAAGCCTTCTTCTTCCAGAAGAGCCATATTCATCGGCAGGTATCAGCCATACCACGCCGGGCACATAAGCCTTGTCAGGCAGAAGCTCGACAATGGAGTTCCGTGCCTGATAATGGTAAGGGATATCCCTCCCGACCCGAAAAATCCCTTCACCACGGAACAGACCGTCGGAATGATAAGAAAATATCACGGGAGCAAGGGGGATGACGTGGTCGTGATGGTGATTCCGGACATTGAATCGGTAAACTGGGGCAGGGGAGTCGGTTACGAGATGAACGAGTTTTTCCCGCCTGAGAACATAGGGTTCATATCGGCTACCAAAATACGCGAGTCGATAGCAAGTGGCAATGAGGAGTGGAGGGAACTCGTGGACGAGTCCATTCAGGATGACGTGGTAAGTTACCTGAGCGGCGACTAATCATAGTTCCTGAAGTTAAAAAGACGACATTGCTGACCACTCCGCACAAAAACCGTGCGGACATATCCGAGGGGTGGAGCGAGGAAATCGCATGTCGCAAAGAGCGCACCAGGGTGAAGTTGCCGGAACGCGCTGGATCCCCGGTCAGTACCTGAAGTTTTCCCGGGAGCGCCTGCGACCGGCCCTTGAGTTGCTGGATCGTATACCCCTTGAAGCGCTAGGTGTGATCTATGATCTGGGCTGCGGTTCGGGCCACATAACCCGTTTTCTGGCGGAACGCTGGCCCTCATCCAAGGTCTACGGTATTGATAACTCACCGCAGATGCTTGCCGAGGCGGCTGCGGAACCGTCAACCATACACTGGGCGGATGCCGATATCCGCAGTTGGATGCCGGAGGAAACCCCGGACCTTATCTATTCCAATGCGTCTTTGCACTGGGTTGATGGTCACTCTGAGCTGTTTACGCGTCTGGTGAGCTACCTTAACCCGGGAGGCTGTCTTGCGGTCCAGATGCCGCTTAGCTGGGATCTTCCGTCTCACCGCCTGATGCGGGATACGTTGGCCAAGGGCGGTCCCGGTGGGACCCCCGTCGGTGACGCTGCGCTTCTTGCCACCTTGTCAAACAAGTGGGTTGAGGATTCAGAGTTCTACTACGATATCCTTTCTCCCTGTACGCGGCGCCTTGATATCTGGGAAACGCACTATCTCCATGCGCTGGAAGGCGATGATCCTGTTTTTGAATGGGTTATGGGTAGCGGTCTTCGCCCGATTCTAAATGGTCTGCGCGATACTGAACGGAACCGGTTCTTAAAAACATATAAACAGCGACTTCGGGATGCCTATCCCAAGGATTCGGGGAACCGTACGCTGTACCCCTTCCCTCGCCTGTTCATCATTGCGCTAGTTTGAGGGCTAGGCGGATCTGGAATCTTGCGTCAGTTGTTTATGACAAGAATGGAGGACTTCTGAAATCTTTTTACTGTGATTCAGTTTCCGCGGTCTCTTTCTTGGTGGACTTTCCCTGGTACTTGCGGCGGAATTTCTCGACCCTGCCTTCTTTTTTATAATGCTTTTCCTTTCCAGTATAGAAAGGGTGAGAGTCGCTCGAGATTTCCACGCTTATAAGCGGGTACTCGTTTCCGTCTTCCCATTTAGTGGTTTCCTCCGATGTTCTGGTCGAGCGAGTAAGGAACATATGCCCGGTGAACGAATCCTTGAAGACCACGTAGTTGTAATCTGGGTGAATGTCTTTTTTCATTTTATTTATCCAGCGTTTTTTTCGAGAAACGGAATTTTATACGACTATAAAGTTTTGTAAAGTGCTTGGTGAATCGGGTTTTTCCTTACCCTTGGTTTCTGCTAAGAATTTCAGCCGCCTTTTTCGCAAAATAGGTGATTACGATGTCAGCTCCGGCCCTTTTTATGCTAAGAAGGCTTTCAAGGATTATTTTCTCCTCCTCAAGCCACCCCGATTGCGCGGCTGCCTTTATCATTAGGTATTCGCCACTTACCTGATAGGCCGCCACCGGCAGGTCCGTGTTCTCCCGAAACTGGGATACCAGATCCAGGTAGTACCCTGCGGGTTTCACCATCACCATGTCCGCACCCTCTTCTTCATCCAAGATGAGCTCCCTCAGGGCTTCCGTTGAGTTTGCGGGGTCCATCTGGTAGGTCATCTTGTCCCCGCCTCTGGGTGCTGAGTCAAGCGCTCCGCGAAAAGGTCCGTAAAAAGAGGAGGCGTACTTTACCGTGTACGACATTATCGAAACGTTTGTATAACCCTCTTCGTCAAGAGTCTCCCTGATCGCTCCGACCCTCCCGTCCATCATATCGCTTGGGGCGACTATGTCGACTCCCGCGGCTGCATGGCATAGAGCCTGCTTGCAGAGCACTTCGACTGTTACATCGTTAAGTATTTCCCCGGACGGGGACACCACGCCGTCGTGCCCGTCGCTTGAGTACGGATCAAGGGCGATATCCGTTATGACGGCGACTTCCGGAGCCTCTTTTTTAATGGCGGCTATGGCTCTTGGCACAAGGCCCCTCGGGTTATAGCACTCCTCGGCGAAAGGAGATTTAAGACCGTCTTCGATTGCCGGGAAAATCATTGCCGCCCCGACGCCCAGACTGTGGGACTGCCTCACTTCCTCCACAAGACCCTGGATGCTCCACCTTTTGCATCCGGGCATCGATTCTATTTCCTCATCGCCGTTTTTATCGTGGATAAAAAGCGGGTACACAAGATCTCCCGGCAGAAGCGAAGTTTCCCGCACGAGGTTTCTTACGGAAGGGGATTTACGGTTTCTTCTCGGTCTTGCGGAGAGGTCAAGAGACGGGATGTCTCTCTCCGGCGTTTTTATTTTAGGTTTTCTTCTGGTGCTCATGACTTTTACGACATTGTTTTTATAAACATGGGCGGAAAAGCGCTTTTACCCAACGCGAAACCCCCGGAAAATAATAAAAGGCCCGGAACAATAGTCAACAAAGGGTGAATATTTCCGGCGAGCGTTTGAAAGAGGACAGCGGATTGTGGAGAGGACTCTGCCCAAGTTTTTTTTCGGATTCCGGTTTCCCGGGGCTTTTAAATGTGCCACCCAGGGTCTATAATGATTTGCCAAAGATACTGAGGAGAAATCCATGAACAGCAACAAGACCCAAGATGTTTCCAACGCCACCTACACCATGGGATACAGCGACGATTTTCAGAAATTGCTCAGGCGCCGCAACGCGCAGACCAGCGCCGCGCACCTGCTCCCGCACCTTGAGCCGGGCATGCGGGTTCTTGATTTCGGGTGCGGCCCCGGAACGATTTCGGTGGGACTGGCAGAGGCGGTTTCACCCGGAGAGTTTTTCGGCGTCGATATGGAGGCCTCGCAGATCGAGATCGCACAAGCCGCCGCGGAGGCCGGCGGACACCGAAACGCGACATTCCAGACCGCCGACGTGACGGATCTGCCCTTTGAGGATGACTCGTTTGACGTCGCCCACTGCCACGCCGTGCTCATGCACGCCCCGGACACGGTGGCCGTTCTGACGGAGGTTCGTAGGGTTCTGAAGCCCGGCGGTATCATCTCAAGCCGGGAGATGTTTGTTGACTCTTCGTTCCTTGAGCCTTCGATGAGAGACGGATGGGAAACGTTCGCGAAGCTTATCGGGGCTAACGGGGGCCACCCTCAGATCGGCAGGGAACTCAAGCGGCTTTTTATCGAATCCGGTTTCCGGGATATAAGCGCTAGCGTTTCGTTTGAGCCTTTCTCGGCGGCTGAAGACATTGATTTTCTACACGGTTTCATTGCTGCCTGGTTTTTCTCTCCGCCCACCGTTTCGGCGGCCACGATGTACGGGATTGCCACCCGGGAGCAGTTCGATGGCTGGCGCCGCGAGCTTGATGAGTGGAAGGATACCCCCGGAGCGCTTGCGGCTTTTGCCTGGGGAGAGGCCATAGGGCGTAAGTAGGGTTGTCTTCTAGATATCATCAAGACCTGACCCCATGTCTTTCTTCCGAGCTTTCCCCGATAGGCTCGTTGTCTTGGGACATTTACCGTATAAAAAAACGGTTCTCGGGTGGCGTGCACTTGTCAAGGGAGCAATCAGTCTTATTTTTACTAATGTGAAAAAAGATTTTTCCAAGCGGAATTTGCCGCTTAATGGAGGTTTCAGATGACTAGGGAGAAAACTGAAAAGCACGAGTTCCAGGCCGAAGTGCGAAGGCTGATGGATATCGTGATCAATTCCCTCTATACGGACAAGGAGATATTCATCAGGGAGCTTGTTTCAAACGCTTCTGACGCGCTAGAGAAACTGAGGTACATACAGCTTACCGAAAAAGAGATATACGACGAGGCTCTCCCGCTTGAAATCGAAATATCCACCTCAAGTGAGGACAATACGATCACCTTTACCGACTACGGCATCGGAATGAGCAGAAAGGAGCTTGTTGAGAACCTGGGAACTATAGCCCGCTCGGGCTCAAGGAGCTTTCTTGACGCGATGGAGAAAAGCGGGACCGAGGGGGGAGACCTGATCGGGCAGTTCGGAGTGGGCTTTTACAGCTCCTTTATGGTCGCCGATTCGGTTGAGGTAGTGACCCGCGGCTACAGGAAGAACTCGGAGCACCTCGTCTGGCAAAGCAGCGGGGACGGAGTGTTCGAGATAACAAAGGGAAAAGGGCACAGAAGGGGAACGAAGGTCATCGTGTCTTTAAGGGAGGATGCAAAGGAATACTCAGATCCGGACGTGATAGGGGATATTCTCAGAAAATACTCCGCGTTTGTTCCCTTCCCTCTTAAGCTAAACGGCGAGCAGATAAACACCACGGAAGCCGTCTGGCTTCGCAACAGGAGCGAGATTACGGATCAGGAGTACGGGGGCTTTTACAGGTTCCAGACAAACTCCTTTGACGAACCGAGATACAGGCTTCATTTCTCCTCGGAGGCCCCGATTGACATGAACGTGCTTCTGTTCGTGCCGGAGGACAACATGGAGCGCCTTGGATTCGGGAGAATGGACCCGGGAGTGGGTCTTTACTCAAGGAGGGTTCTTATAGATGCCTCTCCCAAGAATCTTTTTCCCGAGTGGGCGAGGTTCCTTAAGGGCGTGGTGGACAGCGCCGATATTCCTCTTAACATCTCAAGGGAGACCATGCAGGACAGCTCTCTTGTGAGGAAGCTTAATTCCGCCATCGCTAAAAGATTCATAAAGTTCCTCGAGCAGAACTCGGCTGACGACCCCAAGAGTTACGGTGATTTCTACGGCAAGTTCGGGTTTTTCATAAAGGAGGGAGTGGCCTCGGATTTTGAGCACAAGGAGCAGCTTCGGGGGCTGCTCCGCTTCGAGTCCTCGCGCAAGGGGGAAGGGGAACTGGTTTCCTTTAAGGATTACCTCTCGGGGATGCGCGAAGGCCAGGAGGAGATCTATTACCTGTTCGGTTCCGCGAGGGACACTCTTGAGAACGGGCCCCACATGGAGTTTTTCCGCTCAGAGGATATAGAGGTTCTTTTTATATACGAGCCGATTGACGAATTCGTGATGTCGACTCTCGGGGAGTATGAGGAAAAAAAGATTGTTTCCGCCGACAGTGTCGACGTAGGAGTTGCGGATAAGGATGCGGAGAGTTCTTCAGAACGTCCTTCCGAGGAGGAAAAATCTCTTTGCGGCTGGATGAAGGAAGTGCTTGGCGAGAGGGTCGGGGACGTGCGCATGAGCAGGAGGCTCGTTGAGAGCCCCGCCGCCGCGTTTAACTCAGATTCCACCATGACCCAGGGGATGAAGAGGATCATGAGGAACATAAGCGCTGGCGCCGACATGCGTTCCGTTGTCCGCCTTGAGATAAACGGCGACCACGCGCTTATAAAGAACCTTGCTTCCATGAGAGAAAAAGACACGGAATTCGCCGCAGTCATAGTTGAGCAACTCTTTGATAACGCGCTTTTGGCCGCCGGGTACATGGAGAATCCCGGAAGTATGGTCGGAAGAATAAACAAGCTGCTTGAGCGGCTGAGTTCCGGGTGATGCCAGCAGATGAACTACCTTGCCCATATCCGCCTTGCCGGGGATGACCCGGAGTGCTTGATAGGAAATTTCCTGGGCGATTTCGTGAAGGGCCGCCTCACCGAGGACCGCTA
>JAPOYE010000103.1:18559-32499 GCA_026706695.1 Candidatus Dadabacteria bacterium
ATCCCGCGCTGTAGTTCTTCTCAAGGTCCCAGTCTCCGGGAAACACGTCGGGAGCGTCCGGCGAAGAAGTGTCATCAACTCCTTTGAGCCTGCCGTCTACTTTTTTGTTGAGGTTAAAAGCGAAGTCAAGTTCGCCTGAAAAATAGGTTTGGCCGGGGAGGTTCCATCGGTGTCCTATGATGGCCTTGACGGAGCCGATTCCGCCTTTGCCGTTATCGCTTTCGTAGGTCGACATGGGTTCCATGCCGGGGAAATTATGAATTACCGCTTTCCTGTAGTCCACGTCGGCGTATTCTCCTCCGAGCGCCGCTCCGATGTAAAAACCGCCCATGCCCTCGGCATCTGCGATCTGGGGTTGCGACGCGAAGCAAAAGGTTGTCCGGATTAAAGCCGCGGCAAGCTGCCGCAACCGGGCTCTTGACTGATTAAGACGCCGTGGCGCAGCATGCGCGGATGACCAGAAAGTTTTCTTTACCATTTCGTTTTTAACCTCCTTGCTTGTTTCGCCGTTGTCCTTACTGTTCGGTTTTGGTGATATTATTCTATCTCAAGTAACCCCCCAAGTTCCAGAGATTCCTGGCAGAGATCTTTCATGAGGCTTTCTAAAAGAAGGGGACTCAGTGAAAATTTCTGCGGTGGTTACGATCTGTGCGTCGAAGGTCCGGTTATCGCGGGACATCACCTTTATCGTCTGGTTCCTTTGCGATAGAGGGTTCTTATTGAATATGTAACGCTCTGTCCTACGCCGAATCGTGCAACGAATCGGCCGTGCGTGCTATCCCCTCGGCAAGGGATACTCGGGGTCGCCAATGCAGGTCGCGGCGCGCCTTGTCAATACGGAAGTAGTGATGCGTATTCAAGTAGCGGACCGCGAACCGGGACACGCCGTCCTCCGGGACCAGGCCCCGTCGCATCACGGCATGGAAGCCCTCCACAATGCCCGCTCCTGCGTACGCCACCCAGTAGGGAATACGTCGTCGGATGGGACCGTACCCTGACGCCATGAGCAGGCGTTCTATGAACTCGAAGAACGGGACCGGTTCCGCGTTCGTCACGAAATATGCCTGACCGGATACCAGCCCGTTCGAGTCAAGGGCCCGTTCCGCGGCCAGCACAGCATCGACCACATTGTCAACATAGACGAAGTCGGACAGCTTCTCCCTCCGGCCAACTTCTCGGATACCCGTCCCGTCCGCCCGTTTGAGAATGTTCGGGAGGAAACGTTGGTCTCCAGGACCGAAGACGAGGTGAGGACGCAGCGCGCATGCCCGGGTTACGCCCTCTGCAGCGAACTCCAGGACACGTCGTTCCGCCTCTATCTTGCTGTCCACGTAGGCGCTCATGGATACTTCCGCATAGGGAAGGGTCTCGTCTCCGGCCTCGATATCCCTGCCCTCGAAAACCACGCTGGCCGAACTGATATGCACAAGTTTGCGTATGCCGGCCCTCCTGCATGCTTCTATCACGTTGACCGTCCCGCCGTAGTTCACGGACCACATTTCATCCCGTGCCGTGTTGCGGGTCTGTACGACGGACGCGCAATGAATAACCGTCTCGCATCCGCGGCAAGCCCGGACGAGGGCCGACAGGTCTCTGATATCCACGTTCAGAAATTGCACGTCGGAGCGAAACGAATGGCAAAGCGGACTGACTACCCGCACATCCCGCCCCTCGTCAGCCAATGCGTGGACAATCGCCCCTCCGATGAATCCGCATCCGCCGGTTACCAGTACGGAACCTTTTATGAGCGCGTTCCGAATATCCAGTCCCATACAGGCGTAATCACTCCGTAATTTCCTCCCTGGCTGTGATGCGCATCGTGGCTTGCGGCCCAGTGGTTCGCGAGCCATGCCAGACGGTAGGGGAGCTGCAGGTTCGTATGATGCAGTATGTTGATGATGGTATGGAGCAAAACGACCGCCAGAAACGCTCCGATACCCAAGGGGCCCACTATCACTATCGAGATTAGCAGGAAAGCCAGCCCCGCGATCATTTCCACCGGGTGCAGGTACAGGGAATCAACGGCGGTAGGATGCAGGTTCATGTGATGAACCCAGTGCACTTTCTGCATGATTTTCCGCACATGCAGCAGACGATGCAGCCAGTAGTACCCGAAATCGTAGAGCAGCAGGACGAGGACGGGATCATACCAGGTGGAAGCTGCATCCCAGTCTATCAGGAGTTCCCCGAACATCACAACCGCGACAAGGTAAAACGCCACGGCGATTGTTCCGTTCATCGAGGTATTTCTGTAACGGTCCTTGAGACGACTGCCGTCTCCCTCGGCTATTCTCCAGTCATAGAGCTTAGAGTAGGCAATCTGGGCCCCGGCCATAAATCCGCTCATCACCAGGATTGCGCTTATTATATAGGTCATCTGGGCATCCTTCGTCCGGCCGTACTCAATCTAAGTCTCATTTCGGGAGCGTAACTTGTTGCGGTCATTGCCTGACTCCTTCCAAAAGTAAATTTAACATATACGGCAGATGCGGGAAACAAGTTAAATCGACCGGATTTTTCGTAACTATTGTATATAATTCCCTGACTGAGGGCCCGATATAAACCGAGGCAGAAAATGATCGATCTCTACACGGCGGCCACGCCGAACGGCAAGAAGGTTTCAATAATGCTTGAAGAACTGGGAGTCGCCTACAAGGTTCACGCGCTTAACCTCTCTGAGTTTGAACACAAGGAGCCGTGGTTTCTCGAGATAAACCCGAACGGGAAAATACCCGCGATAGTTGACAATGACGACGGCACGGCGGTTTTTGAGTCAGGAGCCATACTCATATATCTTGCCGACAAGTTCGGAAGCTTTCTTCCGCCCCTCGGAGACAGTCGCAGAACAACGTGCATCGAGTGGCTCATGTTCCAGATGTCGGCTGTGGGGCCCATGCAGGGACAGCTGAACGTCTTTTTAAAGTACGCCCCGGAAAAAATACCCTATGCCATAAAGAGATACACCGAGGAGACTAAAAGGCTCTACTCGATACTCGACGAAAGACTCTCTGAGGTGGAGTACCTAGCGGAAAACTATTCGATCGCCGACATAGCCACGTGGCCCTGGATAAACGCTTACGACTGGGCGGAACTGGATCTCGGGGCTTTTCCGAATCTTACCAGGTGGCATGCCGAAGTTGGCGAAAGGCCCGCCGTGATAAGAGGAAACGGGGTTCCCCCAAGCCCGAAGGAAGAGGAAACGGAAGAAGAGAGGATAAGGAGAATTCAGAAACTGCTTTCCTAGTCCTCCTGTGTCCGAGACGGGGGAGGCGGAAAAATCTCTGTCTGCCTTTCCGTCAAAAAGACAAAAAGGCTTTTTACAGCATTTGGGTTCTTTCTTGATGTCCGAGGATAAGAAAAAAGACCGGATCGTACTGGTGACTGGGGCAAGCGGTTATGTCGGCGGGCGACTGGTCCCGGCTCTGGAGGAAAGGGGAGAGCGGGTGCGCTGTCTTGCCCGCAACCCCGGATATCTCGCCGGTCGTTTCTCTCCCGATACCCGGATTGTCGCCGGCGATGTGCTTGACACCGATTCTCTTGAGACCGCGCTTGCGGGAGTGGACACGGCTTACTACATGGTCCATTCCATGGGTTCCGGTGACAACTTCGAAGAGCAGGACCGTATCGGGGCGCGTAATTTTGCCCGGGTTGCACGCCGACATGGAGTGCGTCGAATCATTTACCTGGGAGGACTGTTCGGAGACGGCAAACTTTCCTCTCACTTGGCGAGCCGCAGGGAAGTAGGGGATATTCTGGCCTCAGAAGGTCCCCTGACCTTGGAATTTCGCGCCTCAATCATAATCGGCTCGGGACCGCTTTCTTTTGAGTTGCTGCGAAGTCTGGTTGACAGGCTGCCGCTTATGGTTACCCCGAGCTGGGTGAGAACATTAACCCAGCCCATCGCCATCGAAGACATAATAGCCTATCTTGTTTACGGCCTGGATCTGGAACTGCAAGACAGCGCGGTTTTCGAAATCGCCGGTCCCGACCAGGTTACCTACGGCGAACTGATGAATGAATATGCCCGCCAGATCGGCGTGCGGCGCCTTATGATTCCGGTGCCTGTCCTGAGTCCCAATCTCTCGAGTCTCTGGCTGGGGCTTGTGACTCCTCTTTATGCTAGGGTGGGCAGAAAACTCGTTGACGGTTTACGCAACGAGACGATTGTCCGCGATAAGGCGGCCCTCAAGTGTTTCCCGGTACATCCCCTGGGAGTACGTCAAGCGATAGACCGGGCCCTTAAGCGGGAGGATATGGAGATTGCCCAGACCCGCTGGAGCGACGCCGTGTCTTCAGGTGGTAACCGGCTGTCTTGGGGAGGAGGCCGTTTCGGTTCGAGGCTTATCGACTGCCAGCGGACCGTCGTCAACGTGGATCCCGCGCGCGCCTTTGCCCCCATACGGCGCATTGGCGGAGACCAGGGCTGGTATTTTGCCACTTGGATCTGGTATCTGCGAGGCCTGGTTGATCTGCTGGTGGGCGGAGTAGGGATGCGGAGGGGCAGGCGGCATCCGACCGACTTACGCCCGGGCGATCCTCTGGATTTCTGGCGTGTTGAGGCGTATGAAGAAAATCGGCTGCTGAGCTTGAGAGCGGAAATGAGGTTGCCCGGTCAGGCGTGGCTTCAGTTTGAAGTCGAGCCCGCTGAGAAAGGCAGTCGAATAACGCAGACAGCAGTTTTCCGACCCCTGGGCCTAGGTGGCCTGATCTATTGGTATGGTCTTTACCCCATCCACTGGATTATTTTCAGGCAGATGATTAAAGGAATTGCGAGACGCGCAGCTTATTGATTCCCTAAGATATCCCCCCTGTGCGCGGCCTTCAGTCTGTTCAGTAATTTGCGGAGTTGCATGGCAGGTTTTCCCTATAAGGGGATTATTCTCCGCAATAAGTAGCTATGGACTTAACCCTTTAATTACCCAAAGAGCCAGCGAACCAGAGTAACACCGCCGACTATTAACAAGACCACCACAAGAGCAATAACCGCAAAACCCAATAGGTAACTGATTATGTATCTAAGATTTTCCATGGTTCACGGAAGCAGAGGCATCTGTCTCTCTCTTTTCCCCATAAAGAATTCTGTAACAACGACCGACCACCACCAGTACTAGTATAGTATTTAATGAAAGACGCAACTTCAAGATCAACCTGGCTGGACGGGTGCCATTTTGTCTGCAACCAAAATATTTCGTGATGACAAGTTACGGGCTTGTGTTAAGAAAACAGACGGGCTGTGCATTGACCTGGAAACAAAAGACAGGCAGAACGCTTATTACCATGCTCCCTGTCCAAACGGGAAAGAGCAGTGTTTACACTCTTTCTGTTTGAATATATAATTCCCTGAAGCTAATGCAAATGCATTTCTGATACTTAACGCTGGATAAGCGGAGTAACAGCAAATGAATCCAAACTCAAATGTTCGCAAGGATGAAACCTTGCTTTACCCCTTTCCGGAAGGCTGGTATTTCGTCGCCAGCCGCAAGATGGTTGAGAAAAAGGGACTCCTGAAGAGAACCTGGCTTGGAGAACAGATTGTTGTCTGGTGCAACGGGGAAGGGGACGTTTGTGTTGCTGAGGCGGTATGTCCGCATCTTGGAGCCGATCTTGGTCCTGAGGCAGGGGGGAAGGTGCGCGACGGTTCCCTAGTGTGTCCTTTTCACGGTTTCGAGTTTGATGTGAGCGGTCAATGCGTGGCGACACCTTTCGCTCCTCCGCCAAAAACCGCCAAGCTGAAGGTGTTCGAGACACGAGAGATAGAGGGTCTCATTTTTGGTTGGTGGGGCAGCGGCGGTCGAGAACCTCAATGGCACCTGCCCGAAATTTCCACAACGGATACCGACTGGAGCGGGATGGAATTCTGCCACCTCCGTTTCCCGGGACATCCCCAGGAAACTACCGAGAACTCCGTGGATGTTGCACACCTTAACTATGTGCACCACTACAACAGTGTGAACATTGTCGGTTCGGTCTCGATTGACGGCACCTTTCTCAAGAACTCCTTTAACTTCAAACGTAACCTTAAAGTTGCTGGCATCAAGCTTTTCGAGTACGACGTTTCTGCGGTCGCCAGTATACACGGGCTTGGCTATTCACTTGTCGAGGTTCACGAACATTCGATCAACATGGACACTCGCCTGTGGGTGCTTTCAACACCGATTGATGGCAAATTTATTGAATTGACGTTGGTGAGTCAGGTGCGACAACTTCGTAATCTGAAGGGAGTGGGCCACGGGCTGCGGCTCCTTCCCCTGGGACTCAGGACCCGCTTCATGAACAAGGTCCTCATTTCCTCCCAGGAGCATGACGTCATGCAGGATGTCGTCATCTGGAGAAATCTGAAACATCGGTCACTTCCGAGGCTTTGCAGTGTTGACGGCGATATCGGGAAGTATCGGCGCTACTGCAGGCAGTTCTACCCGGATGGTCAGTATTATAATCCGTAAAGGTATGCAGAGATGTTTATGCCGAAGTCGGCATACCATGCCGCACAGTGGAATCTTCGCGATCTATGCGGATGAGCTTCTCAATCGCTCCCTGATCTGCTCAGTGGTTTCCTTGGTCTCGTCAAGCAGCATCAGAAGTGGCGGAAGGAAGAAGAAATCTGCCAGTAGAGCGATTATTACGGTTATTCCCACTAAAAGACCAAGCACCTGGTTTCCCACCACCCCGGATGCTCCGAACACCATAAAGCCCAGACCAAACACTACGGTAGTTGTAAACAGTGCCCTGCCCACCAAGCGAAAGGCAATTTGAACGGACTCCGAGGGCAGTTTCCCCGCTTTTCTGCTATCCGTGTATTTTGTCATGAAGTGGATGGTGTCGTCCACGATGATGCCGAATGCTATAGCGGTGACGACCGCCGCCGGAACTCCTACCTCTCCCACCAGATACCCCCACATTCCCATGGCCATGGCGGCCGGAAGGAAATTGGGGATCAAACTGACCAGACCCAGGCGTATGCTTCTGAATATGGCGAACAGCAGCAGGGAGACGATAGCCATCGCCACAAAAGTGCCCTGCAGCATATTTTCAATGTTCCTCTGAATCGAATGAGACCCCACAATCGAAATTCCCGTAGCGCCGGTTTCCATGCCGGGGGCATTTTGCCGCAGCCATTCACGCGAACGATCGTCAAGATCGATCTTTTCCTTGCTGGACATGCTCTTCACTGAGACCGTTGCGCGTGTTGACCTCCGGTCATGGTCGATCAGGTTGTTAAGGTCGCGGCCTACCGGAAGAGAGAATTCGTAAAGCAAAAGATACTGCGCAGCAAGTTCGGGGTCGTCGGGAAGCGTGTAGTAATCCGGGTCATCACCATGCAGGTTCTTGTTCAGACGCTTCATGATGTCGGCAATTGAGAAGATATGGACAAATTCCGGTTGCTCCCGGTACCAGTCCGCAAACGACTCGACCTGTTTTAGGTATTCTATGTCCGTTACGGCGCCTTCACGGCCGGAATCCAGAGAGTACTCATAGGTTTCCACCCCAGGGAAATTCTCGCTCAGAAAATCCGCGGACCGCCGGAACTCGTAACTCTCATCAAGAACCTCAAGCCAGTTCTCCCTGAGTTCAATCTTGGAAATGCCGGCAACCAGAAAGACAGTCACAAAGCCGAAGATGCACAGAAGGATCGTACGATAGGAGATGACAAAACGGCTGAGACGATCGAAAAAATCCTGTTTGTTTTCGCGCAACTTCCGGGGACGAATAGGTAATAGTGACAGGAATGCGGGCAACAGGGTCACCGAAAAGACAAAAGCGCACATGGAACCGAATGCCACGATGTTGCCCATGACCTTAAACGGCGGCATATCTACGAAATTCAGGCTCAGAAATCCGATTGCAGTCGTGAACGAGGTAAGGAAAATAGGCCACACGTCCACTCGCACGGCATGGATTGCCGCTTCTGTTCTCGTCATGCCCTCGCGTAAGCCCCCGGCCATTGCCTCAATAATGTGCACGGAGTGAGCGACGGTCACAGCCATCAGTACAAACATTGCGGCACCGCTTTCACCAAACAGCCTTAAGCCTGTCCACCCGGCAAAGCCCAGCGCGGATGGGATGACGGTAGCAATCATCAGCACAATGGCAAGCGTTCCCCATATCGAACGTATCAGAATCAAGGCAACAAGCAGCATGGTTCCAAGAGCAATGGGCCCAAGGATGGCCGTTTCATCGTCAAGCGCGTCACCTATGACACGATTGAGGACGAGTCCACCTAAAAGGTGGTAGTCGATGGATGTATATTTCTCCCCGGCGTCGGCAACAGTTTCATACAGGTAGTCGGTGACCTCTCGCTTAGCCAATTCCCTGTTGTCGTCAGGAAGAATAATACTGACAACCAGGCCTGCAACTCGCCCGTCACGGGAGACGAATCGCCCGGCAACTTCCTCAGTGCCGAGCGCGATATCCATGATTCGTTGTATATCGGTATCGCTCAGGGAGCCGGCTTCGTCGATAAGCTGCTCAACAACCAACTCATCTTCGAACCCCTCGCTATGCGTATAGTTTGAAATAGAGTCGACGCGGGTGGAGTACGGGGTGCGCCAAAGCTGCTCAGTCATCTCTTCAATGGCGACAAGCGTTTCCCGTGTGAAAATGGTGCCGTTATGTGGCGCTATGGCCACCAATACAACATCGGACAGTGCATATGTCTCTTCAAGCTGTTCGAGTGCAAGGAGGTGTGGGTCGGATTTACTGAAGTGGTTGCGGAAGTCTACGTCCACCACAATCAAGCGCGTGGTTCCCGCAGCAAGAATCAGCATAACAAGCAAAGAGAGCAAAATGGTCAGCCAGCGGCGGCTGACGATCATTGAGATGCAAGATTCCAGGTTCATACGATCATGCAGAATTATGCAATATGTATAGGTTTCAGATCTGGCATTTTCTCTTCACTTTGCCATGTCCGGCCCTATACGCCTCGGCAGTGCAATATTTGCTGAACATAATGGATAATTATAGCACGACAAACAAGATGGGAATTCATGTCGCAATCAAGAAAATAATACCGGGATATTTCGGGGGACGCAACCCCGGGAATTGGCTTTCACACCTCCTCCATCAGAAGGCACGCGTGTTTCTGACGGTCGGTCCATTTTTTTACGATTTCTCTCTCGATATCTTCACGGTCTGAGTTCATTTGTTAAGAAACCAGACAATTGGTTTGTTGCTAATACAAAGACTCTTGTATTGACAGGAGCGGACGTCTGTATTAAGGTGTAGGCGGGAATGGCAGGTTCGTTCTGACTGGCCCGCTATCAAGCCGCCCCCAAGGTTTCCGGTAAAGCGGGGTAACGCGTTTCGAGCTCAATTTTTAAACTTTCCCTTAAGGATGGATGAGAACGGAAGAGAATAATCTCAGGGGGAATCCTCATGAAGCGGGGTTCTCTACCTCTCCCCTCCAGAAAACTGAGGGAAAGGGGTAAACCATGCCATGGATATAGGCAAGCTATCGAAAAAACTCAAGGATGCATACCGGGGGTCCAACGTCGCCCGTCGCGTGCAAGACTTCGAGGGTTGGATGGAGCGAGCGACGCCCGAAGCCGTTAACTCGGGTGGTTACGACCACGCCCAACTGGTCAAAGACTACTACGATCTTTACAGTGAGCTCATGGTATGGAGTTGGGGTGAATCCCTGCACTTTGCACCCCTCGCGCCGCATGAGACCCTGGAGGACTCCAAAATCCGCCATCAGCGGTTGATGATCGACAAGCTGGATCTGCAGCAGGGTATGACGGTGGTTGATGTTGGTTGTGGAATCGGCGGCCCGATGCGTCGTGTCGTTCGTGAGGCCGGTGTCCGGGTTGTCGGGATCAACATCAACAAAATCCAGTTGGAAAAGGCAAAAAAATTGAATGCCGAGGCGGGGCTCGACCACATGGTCGATTACCTGGCGTGCAGCTTCATGGATATGAGCGTCATCGAAGACGAAACTTTCGACCGGGGTTATGCCATCGAGTCAACGTGTCATGCACCGGACAAGCAAAGTGCGTTCGAAGAGATATTCCGCGTACTGAAACCCGGAGCCCTGTTCTGGGGGCAGGAGATGTGTCTGACGGACAAGTTCGATCCGAATGACAGCCGGCACTGGAACCTCAAGCGCGACCTCAAGCTCGGCATTGCACTAAAGGACATCGCCACGTTCGGGGAGGTGAATCAAGCGCTTGAAGCGGCAGGGTTCCACGTCATCGAGGGAGTGGACCGGGGTGTCTCGGAGGGGGAGGAATCCACACCATGGTATCAACCCATGGAGAGTCGACACGGGATGTTGGGTAACGTCTTGTTCAGGCTTCCGCAGGGCCGCAGAGCGTTGGTCGCAGGATCAAAGCTGGCCGAGATGGTTGGGTTCTTTCCGAAGGGCTCCGCAGAAGTCTTCCGGTCCTTGGACCAGACCGCTGATGCCTATGTCGAGGGTGGTAAAACCGGTATCTTCACGCCGCTGTACTGTTTCCTGGCTCGCAAACCCCATTAGGCCCGATTGGCACCGTGCTTGCCGCGCGTGCCGTTACGATCCCCGGATACGTGTGTTTAGCTGCACAAGGTAGAAAAACTACAGCACCTGGGCAATCCCGGATTCCTAGGGTTGCGTCCCCTGAAATATTCCGGTATTGTCTTCGCTATTGCTATATAAAAGTTCTATCTTGATTGTTACTCTATAGTCAGATAGATTGTTGTTGGTATTGGTGGAGAATGAGCACTCAAAACAACCAACTTGAGTTACAGGCCGATCAGATTGATGGAGTCCTGATAATAAGCGTAGCTGGCCGGATTGATGGTATGAACGCGCAGGAATTCCACGAAAATCTGGATAAGGAAATTGGCGGTTCTGACAATCCCGTAGTTCTGGATCTTGAAAAGCTGTCCTATATCAGTAGTGCGGGATTGCGTTCAATTCTGCTTATTGCAAAAACACTTCAAGGTAGAAAGACGAGATTCATGCTGTGTTCCTTGCCCGGTCCCATAAAAGAAATCTTCGAGATTGCGGGTTTTGACAAAATCATTAATGTGCTCGAATCTCGTTCCGATGCTATAGCTACAATAACGGGTTAACCCCTGTTACAAAGAAGCAGTTGCCGAATCCTCGCCTTCTGCCTCCTCTTCTGAAGTATCAGTTACTTGGTTAGCTACGGGGTCAAGCGGCAAGACAACAATCATATCCGTATATTCGCCTTCCTCCGTCTCTACGCGAAACTCACCACCGTGCTGTCGTACTATGTCGTTGGACAGCGATAATCCCAGGCCTGTTCCTTGATCCGTGGGCTTCGTTGTATAGAACGGATTAAAGATACGCTCCAATGCGGATTCGGGAATGCCGGTTCCATTGTCACGAACATGTACCTCAATATGGTCATCAACTAACCGTGTACTCAAATTAAGCGTCGGTTGAAAATCCTTCTTCGACGCATCGTCGGCAGCAGCCAGCATTTTTCGTTTTTCGTCCGCGGCATAGCAGGCATTGGTTACCAGGTTTAGGAAAACCCGGCCGATGTCCTGCGGTTGCACCGTGATCTCGCCTATATCCGGCGAGTAGTCTTCCTGGATTTCTAGCTGGAAGTCAGGGTCGGCGGCGCGAGCGCTGTGGAACGCAAGCAACGCATGCTCGTTAAGCAGTATGTTGAGGTCAGTTGGTTGCCATTCCCCGCCGCCGCGGCCCATCTTGAGCATGTCTGTTATAATTCGATTGGCACGAGTTCCGTGCTCGTGAATGCGCTTCAGATTTCCTGTCAAATCCTCGGCTACTTCCTCGACTATCTCCGGATCGTATTCCTCTTTCGCGTCCCCGTTAGCCTCCATTTTGGCTACTTCTTCCAGCAGTTCTTCCAGCAGCTCTTGTGAAACCTCTGAGAAATTCATGATAAAATTCATTGGATTTTTGATTTCGTGCGCGACCCCGGCTGTCAACTGGCCAAGCGCAGCAAGTTTCTCTCGCATCACGATCTGGTCCTGCGCCCGTTTCAACTCTTCGTTAGTATGTGCCAGCTCCTCGTTTTTTTCTTGCAACTGGTTGGCGAGTGTTTCTACGAGATTAAGGCGCTGTACTTCCAGTGCGTTATATCGGAACACCTCAAGCGCCTTGGCTAATTGCGCGATTTCGTCATTACCTCTGGTGTCGACGGCTATTTCCAGGTTGCCATCAGCCATTTCTTGCATTTGATTCGATATCCGCTCCAGACGCAGAATCAGACGACGATGTACAAGTATCCATCCCCACAAGATTCCACCACTTATAGCAACAATATTGAAAATCAGTAGTACCTTCGTGCTGGTGGCAGTTACCGCAGCCGCTTTGCTCGCCATCTCCCCTGCAGCCATGCTTGAATCATTTACAACGCTTTCTACTCGCGCTACGATGTCAATTCCCAAAGCCTGATTCTTGAGAAGCAGGGCGGATAATTCATCGTCAACTGCAAGTTCCCGACTGCGCAGGTCGAATCCGTTGTTTTCCCTTCTGCCGAATGAGACCAGGTCTTCGAAAATCCCAGACAACTGGTCATGAAGGTCGCCTCCCTCCTGTCCGTATTTCTCAAGCGCGTCAAGAGATCGGCTGGTGCTACCGGCTGCGGCTTCAAACCGTTCTCGCAATGGCTGCAGCATGGCCGCATCGGTCACTACAAACGTGGTTGCGAGCAACTGCGAAGCGACTACAGCCGCTTCGCGGAGTTCAAACAGGCGACGATAGATCAGGAATTCTGGTTCGGAGAAATGAGCCGAGCGGGGAGATTGTGCTGCATCAAGAGACCGGTGTCCGGTCATTAAATAGAACATCTGATCGTCGATTTTGTTAATCATAATCGGCGTTATTTTACTTTGGATACCCCGGAGCTCATCTCTAAGATTGAGGCTGCTCTCGCGAAGTTCAAAGCGTTCCCTGACAAGCAGTTTGATCCGCTCAATGTTCTGAATTATGGCGACCCCGTCAGATTGAATCTGCCGCGCTTGTTCGCTTTCTCCTTGATTTTCCATCATTGCCGAGAGTTGTGTTTTAAATGCATCCGCCTGCAGGTCGACCGTCCCGACAACGGTCCTGAACTGCTCAGGCGTGCTCGCGGTGAGTCGGGGAGCAGCGGCGACGAGCATGGCTGTCTGCTGGGCAATTGCAAACGCCGATGTCATCTCGGGTATGTTCTTTTCATTAACGTTCTGCTGAACTTTGCCGATTTGGCTAAGGAAGGAAAGAGCCATCAAGCTGACTATGATGATGAGTACTACGGCACCTGCGTAACTTATATAAAGTTGCGTAGAAATTTGCGTAGAAATTCGGTTCCAGAGTTTTGAAAGCATTCTGCTTATCTCAATGTCTTTCGCATATGCAAAACGTCGGTCAGTATCGTTGTGTTAGAGACGTGAGTGACCTATACTGGCCATCAGGACCAATAATCGTCAGGAACACGCTGTCTGAACCTTGGTTATCATTCTTGCTATATCGCAAGGTGAAGCCATCCAAATTAATGTTGTTGCCGGTCCGCAGCACCGCATCGATGCAACCACGGTTAACCTGTTTGCCGCAATTATCTACCACATAGATAGCCAAACGCCCTGCTAAATATCCTTCATACGATAGAAATCCGGGTTTTGCCGCCGGGTCGTACGCCTTGAGCGCAGCACGATAGGAAGCGGAGGCAGGCACCGTGTTTCCGGTTGGAAAAGGAACCACCTGGGTAACCAGAACTCCGGCCCCTTGATCACCCAGTTCGCTTGCCAAGGCACTACTGCCTACGAAAGAAAGTGTCATAAAAATGGAATTCATACCGATGTGGCGCGCCCACTTAATAAATGTCGCAGTTGGCTTGTAGGGACCAATAATAATCACAGCTTCCGGTCCGGTAGCGTGCAAATCAAGAAGGGCCGTCTTTATCGCGACAGTATTGCGGGGAAATATTCCCGTTTCGATAGCAGAAAGTTTGCGACGCTCAAGAGCAAGAAGGATTCCATTCAGACCA
>JAPOYE010000104.1 GCA_026706695.1 Candidatus Dadabacteria bacterium
GGGTATCCGCAAACTCAAGGAAAACCCGAAGCGGTTCGCGAGAGAGGATATTCACTATTATTATAAGGGCGAATATCGAGATGGCCTTAGCAAACTGCCCGTTATAGAGCTGTCCCAGCCCCGGGAAAAAAAGGGAAAGCAGAACTGCCAGCCAAGGTCTTTTTCTTCCTTCTCCACGCATGCTCCACAAGCACTCCATCAGCATAGAAAACCGCGAAGAGCCTCCCCGGGGCTTTCGGCTTTCATAAATGTTTCTCCTATAAGAAAAGTGTCTATACCGCAGGCCATAAGTCCTTCCATATCGTCGACCGACGATATGCCGCTTTCGCTTATTATGATTTTCCCTTCAGGCACCATGCCGGAAAGCCTCTTTGAGGTGTCAAGCGAAACATCAAATGTCCGAAGGTCTCTGTTATTTATGCCGATTATTTCGCTTCCCGCCAGCAGGGCGGTTTCGAGTTCCTCCTCGCCGTGCACCTCCACGATGCAGTTCATTCCTAGGGAACCCGCGAGAGAAAGATATTCCTCTATCTGCCCGCGGTCCAGTACGGCGACTATAAGAAGCACGAGGTCAGCCCCGTGGCACCTTGCCTCATAGACCTGGTAGGGGTCTATGGTGAAATCCTTTCTCAGAATCGGAAGCGCCGAGTGAGTTCTTATATCGGAGAGGTAGGAAATATCCCCTCCGAAGAACTTGCGGTCGGTAAGAACCGAAAGCGCAAAAGCCCCCGAGGCTTCATACTCTCGGGCAATAGAGAAATGATCGAAATCATCCCTTATGACTCCCTTGGAAGGAGAAGCCCGTTTTATTTCCGATATTATCTTCACCCCCCGGGTCTCTGCGTGAAGAGCGGCAAAATCAATGGCCGGGGAACGGTCCGCGGCGGCGGACACGAGTTCTTCGAGAGGAAGCTTTTTTTTCGCCTCATCCAGTTCCTGTTTTTTAAACGCAACTATATCGTCAAGAATCATTCGGCTGGTTCCGGTTGGTAATTTCGATCAGCATCTCAAGCTTTCTGTGCGCGGCCCCGCTTAAAAGAGAGTCTTTGGCCAGAACAAGTGCTTCTGCAAGACTCGCCGCCTTACCCGAAACGTATATGGCCGCCATCGCGTTAAGCAGACTCGCGTCTGTTTTCGCGCCGTTCTCCCCTCCTCTCAGCACAGAAAGGGTTATCTCCGCGTTTTCGGCCGCACTCGCGCCGCCCCTGAGTTCTTCGTGCGAGCGGGTTTTTACGCCAAAGTCTTCGGGGTGCAGATCGTACTCAGCGATTTCGCCGTCTCGAAGTTCGGCCACTTTCGTGCTTCCCGTAACGGTTATCTCGTCCATGCACCCTTCTCCATGAACCACCATGACCTTTTGGGAACCCAGATTTTTAAGCACTTCGGCAACAGAAACGAGAAGCTGCGGTGAGTAGACTCCCATAACCTGATTTCTCACCCCCGCAGGATTTACCACGGGACCTATCAAGTTAAAGACAGTCCTTATTCCGAGTTCCTTTCTGCACTTTGCTACATTTCTCATGGCGGGGTGATATACGGGAGCGAAAAGAAAAGCTATGCCCGCTTCCAAAAGACATTTCTGTGCAAGAGACGGGGGAATACCTATTTTCACTCCAAGCGCTTCCAGAACGTCCGCGCTTCCAACCGGACTTGAAACCGACCTGTTGCCGTGTTTTGCGACCGTGACTCCTGCTCCTGAGACTATGAAGGCAGCGGTTGTGGATATGTTAAAGGTCCCGCTTCCGTCACCTCCGGTCCCGCAGAGGTCCACTGCGGTTTCCCTGTCGCAGTCTATCTTTTCGGCCTTACCCAAAAGGGCCTTCGCAACGCCGGTTATCTCGGAAACGGTTTCCCCCTTCATGCGAAGCGCCGTAAGAAAGGCGGCCATCTGGCTTTCGGGAAGTTCCCCTTCCATCATAAGGTCAAAGACCGCTGTCACTTCCTTTTCCGAGAGGTCTCCACCTTCCACAAGCTTAGAAATCACTTCAGTTATCATCGCCGAACTCGCCCCTCTCCATACTTTTCCCAATCTTATCGAGAATACCGTTTATAAACGCGGCGGAGGTCTCCGACCCGAACTCCTTGGCCACTTCGATCGCCTCGTTTATAGTAACAGGCAGAGGTATATCGCTCAAGAAAACGATCTCGTAAACCGAGAGGCGCAGAATGTTCCTGTCTATCATGGACATTCTCGACACCCTCCAGTGCTCAGAAGATCTGTTTAAGATGCCGTCTATGGCGTTGATATTTTCCAAAACGCCCTGACAGAGCAGAAACGCAAATTCAAGCGTTTCGCCGTCCGCCGCTTCGTGATGGAGTAAACAGAAAGATTCAAAATTGGAACGCAGGTTGGATGACCGTGAGGAACTGCCCCCGGAGGCTGAATCAGCCTGATAGAGAAACTGAAGGGCGGTTTTTCTGGATGACCTTCTCTTCCCCATCTGGTAAATCTAGGAAAGCGCTTTTACGAGATTAACCATCTCGAGCGCGCTAAGTGCAGCCTCGCTTCCCCTGTTTCCTGCCTTGACCCCTGCCCTTTCAATGGCCTGCTCGGTGGTCTCAGTGGTTATTATGCCGCAGCAGACGGGCACTCCGGTCTCAAGAGCCACCGCTGAGAGATCCTTTGTCACCTGCGAAGCGAGAAAATCAAAATGGGAAGTCTGCCCCCTTATTATGGCTCCAATCGCCACGACGGCATCGTATTTTCCTGACAGCGCCGCCTTTTTCACCGCCAAAGGCACCTCAAAAGAACCCGGAACCTTTATCACGTCTATTGACCTCTCGCCCGCGCCGTGGCGAACGAGGGTATCGATCGCTCCCTCCGTCATGGGGTTCGTGACGAAACTGTTGACCCTGCTTGACACGATGGCGAAGCGGAATTTCCCGGCGCTCAGTTTTCCTTCTATCGTTTGAGGCATTTGCTCCCCTCTTACTTTGATATTGAAACAATATTACCGTAATCAGCGCTTTTTCCCATTGCAATTTCCTTTTCCGTGTAATCCGAAATGTCTATGGGAACGCTCCCGACCATCCTGAGCCCGAATCCCTCAAGCCCCTTTACCTTTATCGGATTGTTAGTGAGAAGCCTTATGTCGCGCACTCCAAGATCCCTGAGTATCTGGGCTCCTACTCCGTAATGCCTGAGTTCAGCCTTAAGTTCCTGTCTCTCCGGAACAAGGGCAGGCGTCTCTTTTATTTTTCCGTTTGAATAGCGCTTTATCTTTTTCGCGAACCCCCCGTTGCTTGACTCTTGGTTTATGTAGACGAGGACTCCGGAGCCGTTTGCCTCTATCATCTTCAGGGACTGGGTAAGCTTCGCCCTGCTGTGGCAGTAAAGAGAACCGAAAATATCGCTTATGGCGCAGTCGGAATGCACCCTAACTAGTGTCCCATCCTCGGGACTCAGTTCCCCCTTCACAAAGGCCATGTGCTGAAGGCCGTCTATTTCATTTTCAAAAGCGATAGCACGGAAAACCCCGTATTCGGTAGGCACTTCCGCCTCGGCCACCCTGCGCACGAAGCTCTCCTTGCCTATTCTGTATCTTATGAGATCGGCTATAGTGGCAATCTTTATGCCGTGCTTTTTCGAGAAAGCCATCAGGTCCTCAAGACGCGCCATGTCGCCGTTCTCCTTCATTATCTCGCAGATAACCGACGCCGGGTGAAAACCCGCCAGCCTTGATATGTCAACCGAGCCTTCCGTGTGGCCGGCGCGGACAAGCACCCCGCCCTTTTTCGCTATGAGCGGAAAAATATGTCCGGGACGCACGAAATCCTCAGGTCTTGAATCCTGGGATATCGCCTGTCTTATCGTTGAGGCCCTGTCATGGGTCGATATGCCGGTCGTAACCCCCTTTTTCGCATCTATTGGAACGGTGAAAGCCGTGTGTTCGGGAGCTTCGTTGTACTCGGGCTTTATGGGCTGAAGAGCCAGACGGTCTGCGTCTTCCTGGATAAGAGAAAGGCAGATAAGACCACGGCCGTGAGTAGCCATGAAATTGATCACTTCCGCGGTAGCGTTTTCGGCGGGTATGACAAAATCTCCCTCGTTCTCCCTGTCTTCGTCATCGACCAGTATTACGAGTCTGCCCTGTTTTACGTCATCAATAATTTCTTCGATGGAGTTCATCTTTCTATATACTCTTCCGTCGCAAAAAAGGTCATAAACACAAACAATTTCTTTAAGCAGGATATAGAATAGACGGCGTCTCTGTCAACAAACACGCAGAGCCTTACGTGCGGAAAAGACCAACCTTCTCCTTTATCTCTTCCATGTTCTCTTCGGCTATCCGTTTCGCCTTGAGGGTTCCCTCGCGGAGTATGTCCCTTACCTCATCCGTCCTTTTTTCGTACTGCGCTCTTTTTTCCCTGATGGGCTCAAGGAGAAGGTTTATGGCGCGGGCGAGTTTCTTCTTCACCTCTACATCCCCGACGGTTCCCGTCCTGTAGCGGTCCTTGAGGTCCTCTATTTCCTCGGTATCGTCGTTGAAAAGATCGTGGTAGATAAAAACCGGGTTGCCTTCCACGGTGCCCGGTATGTCGGCCCTTATTCTCTTCGGGTCGGTATACATGCTCCTTACCTTGCGCTCAACTTCCTTTTCGCTGTCGCTTAGGTATATGCAGTTGTTAAGGCTCTTGCTCATTTTCCTGTTCCCGTCGGTGCCCACGAGGCGAGACGCTTTGCTGATGAGCGGTTCAGGCTCCCCGAAGTAATCGCCGTAGAGAAAATTGAACCTCCTGGCAAGCTCCCTGGTGAGTTCCACGTGACTCAATTGATCCTCGCCCACGGGGACCTTGGTCGCCCGGAACATCAGTATGTCGGCCGCCATTAGCACGGGGTATCCGAGAAGCCCGGCCGAGTAGTTGTCCCCAACTCCCATATCCTGAATTTTCTCCTTGAGCGTGGGGATTCTCTGGAGTCTCGGCACGGGACAAAGCATCGAGAGTATGGTTGAGAGTTCCGTTATCTGCGGCACCTGGGACTGGACATAGAAAACTGAGCACTCCGGGTCCATTCCCACGGAAAGCCAGTCGCACACCATCTCGACCGTGTTTTCCTCAACCTCGACGGCCCTGTCGTAATGCGTGGTCAGCATGTGGAGGTTGGCAACCAGAAAAAAGCAGTCGTATTCACTCTGAAACCTGATGCGGTTCTGAAGCGAACCCACAAGGTGTCCCAGGTGAAGCTTTCCCGTCGGTCTGTCTCCGGTAACCAGGATGGGTCTTCCGCTCACTTTAACCTCCGAAAATCGATGCGTGGCGGTAATGTTACTCAAACAGCGAAGATACTCAATATGAGAGACGGGATTAGGGGTCGTCGGCCCAGACTCCTGGCAGATTCCTGCAGGAGATAAAATCCCGCCTCGTCGAAACCGAAGACCTTACAACCTACAAACCTCACTTACATCATTGACACTTACATCATTGACACTGTACTTTCTCGTATGGTAGGCTCTAAATGAAAATATTTCTCATTTAACAATGCGGATGAGCAAGGCACTTTCCTTAGTACTGACAATCGTTTTTCTGGGAGCGCAGATGTTCTCCTTTGCCCATGCGGCCGAGTACGGTTCCTTGGAACACGAGCATGAGGGAACTGCCTGCGAGGTCTGCCTAAGCGCCAAGTATCAGGGCTTCTCAAGCCCCGGCACCGCGAGTGAAGCCTGCCTTCTTCACTACGCGGAGCATGTCCCGCAGTCACCCATTGGCGTTATCATAGCTCGGAACGCTTACGAGGCGGGAATTACACGCGGACCTCCACTCTCCTCCTAAAAAGAAGTAAAGAGATTTTCTTGTTCCCTGCGCATACAAGCAGGAATCAGTGGTTTTTTCAAACTTAAGGAGGAAAAATGAATATATTACGTTTCGCGGTCATAACCGCGTTTTTTGCCGTTCTGCCGTTTTCTCATATCCCCGCTTTCGCCGCTTCCGATCAGGAAGTAGAAGCCTTAAAGAAGGAGATACAAGAGATGAGATCGGAATATGAGAACCGGATTTTAAAGATGGAAGAAAAACTCGCCGAGATGGAAACCGAAGCATCTCAGGCCAAAACGACTTACTCAAAGAGCAAGGATAGCGTCTACCCAAGCAGAGCCATTTACAACAGCAACCTCAACCCTTCAATCGGAGCGATACTGGGTGGACGATTCGCCGCCTTTTCTTCGGATGAGGGCGAAATTCCCGGGTTCGTCCTGGGACACGAGGGGGAACGTGGGGCGGAAGGAATATCTCTTGGGGAAACCGAACTTAATCTTTCGACAAGTGTTGACCATAAATTCTACGGCCACATAACCACGGCTCTTGCAGACCATGGAGACGGGGTCGAGATCGAGCTTGAGGAAGCATACGTGGAGACCCTTCCAGGTTTCGGGCTTCCAACGGGCGCGACCATAAGAATGGGCCGCGCGTTCTGGACTCTGGGATACATGAACGAGCATCACGCCCACGCTGACGATTTCGCCGATCGCCCCTTGCCTTACAGGGTGTTTCTCGACAAGGCCTTCAATGATACCGGAGCACAGATTTCATACGTGCTTCCGACCGACTTCTATGTCGAGGCGGGAGGCGGTATTTTCCGCGGAGACGATTTCCCGTTTGCAGGGGCTGAGGGTAGCGACATAAACTCATTCAGCGCCTTTCTGCGGGTAGGCGGTGATATAGGAGAGAATTCATCCTGGAGAATCGGGGGCTATCTGCTTGACGGAGAGGCAAGCGGTCGCGGCGGCGGACACGGACACGGGCACGAAGACGAACATGGACACGAAGACGAGCATGCTGCTGAAAACGGCGATGGTCATGAGGAAGAACACGAAGACGAACATGGACATGAAGACGAACATGGACATGAGGAGAATCTCGAGGAGTTCTTCGCCGCCGGCATGTTCACGGGCAACACGAGACTTTACGCGGTTGATTTTCGCTACACTTGGGCTCCCACCGGAAATTCCCGCCAGAAAGAGGTGCTTCTCCAGGGTGAGTATTTCTGGCGTGACGAAGAAGGCGTCTACACTCTTGCGGAAGGAGACGAGGTCCACGAAGAACGTCTCGACGGGGGAAGCCACGGCTGGTACGCGCAAGGAGTTTTCAAGTTCTCGCCGAAATGGAGAATCGGCACCCGCTATTCCCAGCTGTACTCTCCCGAGGATTCAGGGATAGATCACGATCCCTACGCGGTAGCGGTCATGGGAGACTGGTCAAACAGCGAGTTCTCCCGCATACGCCTTCAGTACAACTACGAAAAACTAGGAGAGGATCTAAGCGACAACCAGTTCCTGCTCCAGTACATAATGAGCATAGGTGCCCACGCCGCGCATAAATACTAAGAGCAACCGTAAGATGAAGCGTTAACTGACTCTCCTTTTCTCCTGCCGGGGCTGCTTTTCGTGGCCCCGGCATATTCCTTCGCAAAGGAGCCTCTTGCAAAATTCTTAAGGCGAGTGAATTCTTTGAGATGAAGGGATAAAA
>JAPOYE010000105.1 GCA_026706695.1 Candidatus Dadabacteria bacterium
GTAGTGGTTACAGGCGCAGAGATTCCCGACGACATGACGGCTTTTGACATAGGGCCGAAGACTGTAGAGAAATTCACCTCGCATATAAAAGGGGAAGGCACGGTTTTCTGGAACGGTCCCATGGGATTTTTCGAGGTGGACGATTTTTCAAACGGCACAAGCGCCATCGCCAGATCGTTTGCGCTTGCCACATGGAGGGGGGCCACCACGGTTCTCGGAGGAGGAGACAGCGTGGCGTCACTTAAAAAGTCCGGGGTCAAGTTCTCCGAAGCGACCCACGTGTCGACCGGGGGCGGGGCCTGTTTTGAATTTCTAGGCGGCGTAGACCTTCCGGGAATATCGATTCTCAGTGACAGCTAGGGCCCGATCAGGTATTTATTTCAGTAGGATCTTAAGATTTTTTCAAGGGAGAACCCATGGCCATAAAGGAACTCAAGAAAATCAGTGATATAGAGGCGGTGCTGGGAGAGGACTCGGAATACCTGCTCGGTCACAAGTGCACTACGATAAGCAAAAAAGATCTTTATCTTCCCGGCCCGGGCTACGTGGAGGAGGTGTTCGTGCAGAACGACCGGTCGCCCGCCGTGATAAGGAACCTGCAGACTATCCTTGACCACGGTCGCCTAGGGGGAACGGGATACATATCAATCCTGCCGGTGGACCAGGGAGTTGAGCACTCCGCGGGAGCGTCTTTTGCGGTGAATCCCATGTATTTCGATCCGGAGAACATAGTGAAGCTTGCCATGGAGGGGGGATGCAACGGCGTTGCCTCGACCGTGGGAGCGCTGGCTTCGGTCTCAAGAAAATACGCGCACAAGATTCCTTTTATAGCAAAGATCAATCACAATGAGCTTCTGAGCTACCCTAATACTTTTGACCAGATTCTTTTCGGAAACGTGGATCAGGCCTTTCAGATGGGGGCAGTGGCAATTGGGGCGACTGTATATTTCGGTTCCGAGGAAAGTTCCCGCCAGATCCAGGAAATATCGGAGGTTTTCAGCCACGCCCATTCCCTGGGACTTGCGACCATACTCTGGGCTTACCTGAGAAACCCGGCTTTCAAGCAGGACGAGGCCGATTACCATGTTTCGGCCGATCTCACGGGGCAGGCGAATCACCTCTCGGTGACCATAGGGGCAGATATAGTCAAGCAGAAGCTCCCGGAGAACAACGGAGGCTTTACGGCCCTCTCCTTCGGAAAGACCCACGATAGGGTTTATTCAGATCTTACCTCTGACCACCCCATAGACCTTACCCGCTACCAAGTCGCAAACTGCTACATGGGGAGGCTAGGACTGATAAATTCGGGAGGCGCCTCGGGTTCGGACGATCTTGCAGATGCGGTAAGAACCGCCATTGTAAACAAAAGGGCAGGGGGGATGGGGCTCATAAGCGGAAGAAAATCTTTCCAGAAACCCTTTAAGGAAGGGGTAGCGCTTCTAAAGAGTGTTCAGAACGTCTACCTGGAGCGGAAAATCACGATTGCCTGAGAAGTCTCGGGTTCCTACCTGAAGTGACTTATTACTTCTCCCGCAAGGGCATTGAAGGAGTATTCCAGGTCAGGGCTGAAATCCCTGATTATGAAGTGGGTGACTCCGGCTTCTATATATTCTTCGAACCTTTTTATCGCGTCGCCAGCCGTTCCGTATATAACGAAGTCGGACAGTATATCCCTCGTATAGTATTTTTCTCCCATTTGCCTGAATCTTGCTAGCATGTCCTGATCGTTGGGCATTATGCTCGTATAGGAAAGCCCCTTGTACTGCGGTTCTATTTCGAGGTCGTACCCGGCTTCCTCTATCACGTCGGGCCAGATTATAGCGTGCTTTATTCTGTCAAGGGTCTCGTAGGCGGTGTCCTTATCCTCGGCGACGGACACGAAAATATATATGCACTTCTCAAAGTTCTCTGCGGCGGCGTTCTCTCCCATGGCCTTCTCCACTTCGGCGAGTTTGCTCGAAAAAACCCATGTGGGCATCGCATTTGTTACCCATCCGTTTCCGAGCGCGCCTGCGACCCCTAGGGCCTTCGGTCCGGTCGCGGCTATGTATACGGGAACGTCCTTTCCGTTAACTGGAGGTACCCTTACTTCGGCTTCGCTGAGGGAGAAGAATTCCCCCTTGAAGCTTACCGTCTCCCCGGCCCAAAGCCGCCTCATAAGCGGCACGGATTCCCTAAGACGCGCAAGAGGCCTGTTCCAGCTTATGCCGTAGTAGTCAAGATTCATTTTTTCCCCGTACCCAAGGCAGCTGAACGCTCTTCCCCCGGAGAGGTTGTCTATGGTTGCGAGTCTGTGGGCGAACATCGCGGGGTGGGACCTGTGAGGGTCCCCTATGGCTCCAAGGCGGATTCTGTCCGTCTTTACCGCCGCTGCCGTGATTACCGACCATACTTCAGGAGTCAGTTTTTTCGCCATAAACAGTATGTGGTCTGGATACCACACGGCGTCGAAACCGGCCTCCTCGCAGCGGACGGCGAAGTCCACAAGTTCCGTAACCGGTTTTCCCGGAAGGGGGGCGGTAAGCCCGAAGCTTATTTTTTCACCCATTTTTACTCCTCCTCAGGTTCTTTGGGGTTCTTCAAAAAGTTGAGGAACTTACTTACCATGTTGTAGGAACCTATATATATGGGGGTTCTCTGGTGAAGTTCCGTCGGCTGAATGTCAAGAGTCCTCTCCGTTCCGCTTGACGACGCTCCTCCGGCCTGTTCCACGATGAAGGCCATCGGGTTGCACTCGTAGAGAAGCCTGAGTTTTCCGTCGGGAGAATCCGAAGTCCGCGGATAGAGAAATATTCCTCCCTTGAGCAGGTTCCTGTGTATGTCCGCTACCATGGACCCGACGTACCGAAGCGAAAGTCTGGAACTGCCGTCTCCGTCTCTGCAGTGATCGAGATACTCCTTTACCCTGTCGGGGAATTTTGAGTAGTTATAGTAGTTGACCGAGAAGATATTGCCGTGGCTCGGGATCTTTATGTTCGGATGGGAGAGGCAGAACTCTCCTATCGAGGGGTCAAGGGTAAACCCGTTTACTCCGTGGCCGGTAGTGTACACCAGCATGGTCGAAGAACCGTATATTATGTACCCGGCGGCCGTCTGGGCCTTGCCCGGCTGCAGAAAATCCTCCTTGAGACACGGGGAGAACATCTTTGACGTTCTTCTGTATACGGAAAATATGGTTCCAACCGATACGTTCACGTCTATGTTGGAGGATCCGTCGAGAGGGTCGATGGCTATGATGTATTTCGAGTTTCTCGAGTTCTCGTCGGAAAATGCTATAAAGTCCTCGTTCTCCTCAGACGCCACCCCCGCGCATTCTCCGCCATGTTCAAGCGCGGTCAGAAACTTCTCGTTCGCGTAGGAATCAAGCTTTCTTACCTCTTCCCCCTGGATGTTTACCTGTCCCGTCTTGCCAAGGATGTCCGCGACCAGCCCCGCTTTGTTCACTTCCCTGTGGACTATTTTCGCCGCGAACCCTATATCCCGAAGCAGTCTTGAGAGCTCCCCGGTGGAATAGGGGAATTCATACTGATTTCTTATGATGAATTCGTCAAGAGTAGTTATCGAGACCATGCTGCGAGTCGTTCTGGAGAAAAGCCATGCGCGAAACGTTCTTTTGATAAGAGTTTAACTGAATCGGCGGGGTTAATTAAGGGAGCGGAGTGTTATGCGATTAAAATATGTTGTGAATGCGGGATTCACAGGGATGACTTCTGGGCCCGGCGGGGTTATTTTTGGGAAGTTTGTATGATTGGATCTTCCAACAGGCGGGTCTCTTTTTATTGACGGTCAGAAACTCTTCCACGGCTTCAGAGAGGCTTTCGGCTATCGATACCCTAATTACGATGCGTGGTAGAGGTCGGTCAATGGCTCTTCAACTCTGATACGATTCATTCAGTGCTCACTCAGAGTTTGATTCCCGCTTTCCTTCCCGCAGTTCCTGGAGTTTTTCCAGACTCTCGTCAAGATCACCCGGCGCCTGTTCCCTGATAATGTGATATCCGGTGATGACCTTGGGAACCAGAACGGAATTCCTGAGGAAAGGAGCATCCTCATCCACAAACTGCTTGATCCCGGTTACTGCCAGGTAGCAGAGCAGCAGACCTATTATAAAGCCCATCGCACCGCCGAGGAGGTGATTGATCCATCCCATCTTGATCTTCTCCAGCAGGTCCGTCAGAAGATGGGAAAGATAGTATATGAGCATGTATGCAAGGCAGGCTACGACCAGAAATCCCAGGATGTCTGCGATTCTCGGTTCGGCGATAATATTTTTTTCAAGCAGAATAGCCCCAAGCGGCTTATAGAAGAAAAAGCCCAGTGCTGCTCCCCCTACTATGGAGGCGAGAGAGAAGACCTGTTTTATAAGGCCTGATCTGAGTCCTGCCCCGAAGGAGGCCAGGATCATTAACAAGAGTAAGATATCGAACAGGTTCAAAGCGGTTTACCTTTATGTTCTTGAGGACTGTTTTACGAAAAATTTTATTTAAAAAAAGGAAACTTACATCAGGTTAACGGTGGTGTCTAGTCTTTGACTTGTCGGTGCAAGGAGTCAATTAAGTTTTGGGAATTATAAAGATTACTTGACAGCCTCTCTTTAATCCCACTATAATCTTCCCTCATGGAATCCAACTGGGCAAATAAAACCATATGGGAGGTTACACAATGATAGAACCAAAAACCCTAGCGACGGTAGGTGTGTATTGTCTCAAAGAGGCAGTCTTACAAGAGCTCTCTAGAGAAAGGCTGTCAACAGTGGTTGAGGTTTCAAAGAAACTTGACCTTCCCTTACACGAATGCAGTTGTAAAAGAATAGTTAAAGCTGTTTTGCATCAATTAGAGAGTGAGGGAAAAGCAGAGAGGGATGGCCCTCAAAAATGGGGTTTAAACCAGTAAAAATTCTGGGGACTATATACAATGTTACCCAAGAACCTCTAAGGTAATCGTGATTTAGGATAGCAAATAGATTTCATTATCCGAAATCTTTTATGCTTATTATGCTCAATAAGCCCATAAGAGATTGTTTCTTTTTGATTTTTCTTTGTTTCATAGATTAATTTCCATAGCACGTCATACGCTTTGGTATAAGATGAATATTCGTATGGTTTGTAGTAACCGTCATGAACATATCCATACCATTCTTCAATACAATCAAAATATTCATTTTTTGTTTCGGGGTCAGCACCAAGGCCGCTCCAATGCATTGTTATTTCACCGTTTTCAAATGCCCAATCCCAACTTCTGGTTTCATCATTTTTATTGGTTTGGGCATGAGCACTCATGCCCATTAGGAATAAACAGACAAATAATATGAGTGGATACTTTATGGTGAGTTTTTGTTTCATTTATCTCTCCTTAAAAAGTCTTCAATTTCATCAAATATAATTACTTTTGAGAAAACGTTAAGCCAGCAAGTATATTCTTCCGAGAAATTATAAAAGATCTCCTTGATTTTTTTGTGTGTACAATTATTATCTTGATAACACCTTTTTCGTATTAGTGAGGCGATCGGAGCCTCTGTTTAAATGTCTGTGATTCGTGCTTATATTTATACGTATCATGGGTACTTTCATTGAAAACAATCCTACTATTGTTGTTGCTATTATTGTGGCGATTGCTGGGATTTTCTACTGGGCGGGTTCTCTCCGAGCAGATGTAAATACGCTCAAAAAATCGATAGAGGAAATCCGCACAGACATTAAAGAAATCCTTTCAAATCTTTCGCCAAATCCAACCACCGGAAGATCAAGCCCCTTAGAACTGACAGACTTGGGGAAAGATATTTCAAAAGAAATTCAAGCATTTCAGTGGGCAAAAGAAACAGCCCCCGCTCTTGTCAATGAAGTTGCAGACAAGCATCCCTATGAAATTCAAGAATTCTGTCTCGGGTATGTGAGAGGAAAGGTTTTGCCTGAAAGCATGGAAGAGAAAGTGAAAACATCCGCTTATAAACGCGGGTTGGATAAGGAGCAGGTATTAAGAGTTTTGGCGGTTGAGTTAAGAGACTGCCTTTTGAATGAGGATAAATCATGAAACCCGTAATCGACAGAGAACGAGACCTCAAGGGGGCAACCCCTGAAACCCTCGCCAAGGCCTTGTTAAGACCGAGCAAGGGAAGACAGGCCGTTGTCGGCGACAAGCTCCCTGTAAAGCAAGTTGCGACCCATAAGACCGGCGACCGTGGAACGCATTTGAAAAAGGGTTCCTGAATCCCTCGTGTTGTGCTTGCCGACAAATTCCTGAATGTACCGGTCAAGGTGCTTCGGGCTGATTTTGTGGAAGGTTCCTTTGTGTGCTCTTTTGAGCATACTCCAGAAGGACTCAATCCCGTTTGTGTGGGCTTGGAGTCTGACCCATTCACCGACACTGTGATTCACTGATTCGTGATTCGGAAGTCCCGAGTAACTTCTGTGATCATCAGTGTAAACCTTCGCTTCAGGGGATACGTTCTTCCTGATAAAGCCGTGTACAGTCTCCTTGTCCCTGCCAGATACCCGCTTCGCAACAACCTTGTTGGACTTCCTGTCCTTCATGCCGACTACAACATCTTTGCCGGAAGGCCCCTGCACATGACTTCTCTTGTCATTGTGCTTGTTTCTGTCTCGGCCACCCATGAAGGTTTCATCTACTTCCACGGGACCTCCGAAATCGTTGTTTCCTTCGCATTGCCACGCTTCCCGGATCCTGTGAAGCATGAACCACGCCGTGGGTTGGGATACGCCTATATCTCGGTGAAGTTTCATGCTGGATATGCTCATACGACTTGTAAGGCAAAGATACATAGCGATCGCCCACTTCTGAAGAGGGACGTTGGAACGGGCTATGGCGGTTCCGGTACGGACGCTAAAATAACTTCGGCAGTCCTTACACCAATAAGGCATAGGCTTAGCATTAGGAACTTCCTTGGTTTCCGTACTTCCGCACTTCCCGCAAAAGCGGTCGTCTCCCCAGATAATGGACTCGAACCAGCGGGTGGCGGTTTCCTCATCGGGAAACATTTCCAGTAGCTCTAACAGCGTGATTCCTTCTCTATGAGCTTTGCCCGGGGCTTTGAATGTCGCTTTGTCTTTCATGTTGTATCCTCTTGAAATCATGGTAAGATTATACATGAAAGAATTTAGTTTGTCAAGTAAGGTTTATAATCCCTAAGTTTTGGATTTTTCGCGATAGGATGGAACTATGAACCGGACAGAGTTACCGCAGAAGATATTGACGACGCAATTCGAGCAAGTATGTTACGCGCGAGGGTAGCGGGTTTATAAAAATCATGGCGCGAAAGTGTAGTCGAGGCTCAGAACGCCGGGCTCGCCCGAGTGCCGCGGATGCAGCAAGTGCCGCAGATGCAGCTGGATGATGGAACCTTTGTCTGTCCTGTAGGCTTCCTGATACAGCGTTTTGATAGGCGTCAGGTCAAAGACATAGCGATCTGTCGGATACGCCTCGCACGTGTCGTCGTTGGCGTCATGTGTCAGGGTGACGACGAGCTGGACGGGATCTGATTCCATGAAGCTGCCGTCCGTGACGAGGGTGAAATCGTGTATTTCACAGCCGCCGCTGTACGATACCGTGAGGGTCAGCGTGTCGTTTTCGATGACCGGTTCATGCTCGCCGTCTGTTTCGAGTTCATACGCATCGCTTTCCCGGAGTGCGATGTCTCTGTCCACATTGTTGATGACGACCGATCCGCTGAGCGTGCGGTCGTGCGTGTCAGCGGGAGGCGTGCTTGAGATGCTACCGTCCGGGTTATTGTCTGGCCCTTGTCCGCATGCTGTTGCGGACAGGAGCAGCAGACAGATAATGACCTTGCTTATTCTCTCCCAACACATGTCATTGATCTCCTTCAGAATGGCCGGTCGCCGCTAACCTAAACGGTTGTCGACCGCTGTCAAGGCATCTGAGAATCTGTGTAAGAACTGTAACTGATAAACTGATTGTCCAGTTCCCTGCTGCCTTGCTGTCGGCAGTCTTTGACTTGGCGGGTTCATTCATATAGTCTAAGCCTCCGATGGAGTTCTCAGAGATAATTGAGATAATTCACCCGAGCCTCGCCGAAACGGAGAGGAAAATCGATGAATTCATAAAGTCCGACGTTCCTCTGGTTTACGAAATAGCCAGGTATCTGCTTGGCGGAGGCGGAAAGAGAATACGGCCTTCCCTGGTTCTCCTCTCAAGCGCCGCTTGCGGGCTTACCGATGGGGAGGACCGGATCGCGGCCGCCGCGGGGATTGAACTTTTCCACGCTGGCACACTCTTTCACGACGATGTGGTTGATCAGGCGGAGTTCAGAAGGGGGAACGCCTCTTCCAATATGGTCTGGGGAAACAAACCCACCGTGCTCGTGGGGGATTTTATGCTGGCCCGGGGCCTTGAGCTTATATACAGCTGTGGCAGCATTGAACTCCTGAGAGTGGTTTCCAGGGCCTCATCGCGCCTTGCCGAGGGTCATGTGCTCGAGATTATGAGCGAAAGAAAGATGATCGAAATCTCGGAGGATTTCTGTTTTTCCGTGATTGACCACAAAACGGCGGCGCTCATTGAGTGCTCGACCGAGACCGGAGCGCTTCTGGCGGATACTTCAAACGGAGCGGTCAGGGCTCTTTCACGCTACGGGCGCAACATAGGAATAGCCTTTCAGCTTATAGACGACGCGCTTGACTACTGTTCTGAAGAGAACAAGTTCGGGAAAAAAACCGGACAGGACCTGGCTGAACGGAAGATGACCCTTCCGCTTTACTACTCAATTGAAAACGCCCCGGAAGACATGAGACGCAAGGTGATCGAAACGCTTGACAAGGAAGATGATCTCGATAGTTCCGAGGTAGCGGAGATATCTCAGCTAGTGGCCCACTACCGCGGGGTCGATTTGACTAGGCAGCGGGCAAAGGAGTTTGTGGTTGAAGCGAAAAAATCTCTGGACGAGATACCGAAGAACGATTATAAAGAATCCCTCGGTCGCCTCGCCGATTACGTGGCTGAGAGAAACTTCTGATAGTAGCTGTCAAGCGCAAGACCCATGACATAGGCGTCCCCCCTCCCCCTGCCATAGTAGTTCTTGCGTGTTCTAACAATCTCAAACCCGAGCTTCTCGTAAAGCGTGGTCGCCGGTGTGTTTGTCGTTCTTACCTCGAGAATAACCGAGAGAGCCCCCATTTTTTCATAAAAATTAAACGTGTCTGAGAGCAGTTCAATCGCTATTCCCTTTCTCCTGTGGCAAGACGCCACGGCGATCTTGAATACGTGAATTTCGTCGTAGATAAGGGTGGATATTGAGTAGCCTGCGACCTCTTCGTCGCTTCCGTTTATGGCTATATTGCAGAAGAACCCGGATTTCTTGATGTAATCTGCGAGCACCTGTTTCGGCCACGGGGAGATGAAGGACTCGTTTTCGATCTTCACGATCTCGTTTATGTATTTTGGTGAGAGGGCTTTAATGATCATTTTTCCTGTACCGACCGAGGTGGACTAAGCCTTTCAAAATAAAGATCGAGCAGATTCGCGGCTCCCGTGTAGGGATCCGTTTTTCCTTCCATTACTTCTTTTTCCACTTTGCCGAGTGTTTCTTTGATGAGGGAGTCCTCATAGAAGCTGTCCTCAAGATTCTGGATGAGTGCTTCATGCAGGCGGTATTTAGCCTGTTTTCTTCTTTTTTCCGTAAAGTATCCATTTTTTCTGCAGAGATCTTCATAGTCCATGACGCACTGCCAGATTTCACTTATTCCGTAACCCGTAACGGAGGAGCAGGCGTAAGCCTTGGGAACCCACCCGGATTCGGGCGGTCTGTGGAATCCCAGCGACTCTTCCATTTCCTGCTTCATAAGCTCCGCTTTTTTCTTGTTTCTCCCGTCCGCCTTGGTTATCAATACCGCGTCGGCGCGCTCGATTATTCCTTTTTTTATTCCCTGAATATCATCTCCCGCTCCGGTAATCATGAGCAGCATGAAAAAATCGACCATGGAGTGACAGGTAATTTCAGACTGCCCGACTCCCACCGTTTCTATAAAGATTGTGTCGAACCCTGCCGCCTCACAGAGAATCACAGCGTCGCTTGTCTTTTTTGCGACTCCCCCCAGAGAACCGGCCGACGGAGAGGGCCTTATATAAACGTTTTCATGCCGGGAAAGCTCCTGCATCCTGAGTTTGTCGCCCAAAACGCTTCCCCCGGTCTGGCTGCTCGTGGGATCGATTGCGAGCACCGCTATCTTTTTTCCGCACTCGCGGGCCAGATAGAGACCCAGAGATTCTATGAAGCTGCTCTTTCCAACTCCGGGTATACCCGTAATCCCCACCCTTATGGATTTTCCGGACCGCGGCAGACACCACGTGATTATTTCCCGTGCAAGCTTTTTATGCTCGGGCAGGGTGCTCTCCGCGAGGGTTATCGCCCTGCTAAGAGCGGGTATTTCTCCCTTGGCTATGCCTTGGCGGTAAGTTTCCGCTTCCGTTTTTTTGTTCGGGGTCATGTTCGGGTTTCTGTCAGGGGCACGAGTATGGCTTCGGCCGCTTCGGACAGCACGGTCCCCGGACCGAATATCTGAGAGACTCCGGCGTTCCTGAGATAGTCGTAATCGCGTTTGGGTATAACCCCCCCTGCGACCACCATTATGTCGTCGCCTCCCATCTCGTCGAGCTTTTTTATGAGTTCGGGGATGAGTGTCTTGTGACCGGCGGCCAGGCTGGATATTCCGATTATGTGGACATCGTTTTCAACTGCCTGTCTTGCCGCTTCTTCAGGGGTCTGAAAGAGCGGGCCTATGTCCACATCGAAACCGAGGTCGGCAAAACCCGTCGCTATTATCTTCGCTCCGCGGTCATGGCCGTCCTGGCCCATTTTTGCGACCAGTATTCTGGGTCTTCTCCCTTCTAGGCTGGCGAAACGGTCAGCAAGCTCCCTTGCCTTGGCAAATCCGGCGTCCTTCGAGATTTCCGATGAATATACTCCCGAGATCGTGCGCCATCCAGGCCTGTATCTTCCCCATGTCTCCTCGCACGCGTCCGATATTTCTCCGAGGGTGGCGTTTTCCCTTGCGGCCTCAACTGCCAGGGAGAGAAGGTTGCCTTGCTCCGTTTCTGCACATTCAGTGATTTTCCGAAGCGCGCGCTCAACCGCCCCGGAATCCCTTTTTTCTTTCAGTTTCTCCAGTCTTTTAATCTGGTTCTCCCTCACCTTGCGGTTATCCACTTCCAGTATATCGAATTCTTCCCGCGCGTCCGAATTATAACTGTTGACTCCTACTATTACGTCTTTTCCCGAGTCTATCCTCGCCTGTTTTCGTGCCGCCGCTTCCTCTATCCTCATCTTCGGCAAACCGGTCTCTATGGCTTTGGACATTCCTCCCAGCTCTTCTATTTCCATTATGAGTTCCCAGGCCCTTCTCGCCAAATTATGGGTAAGGTACTCGACATAGTAGGATCCCGCCCAGGGATCGATCAACCTGCATACATCTGTTTCTTTCTGAAGATAAAGCTGGGTGTTTCTCGCTATCCTGGCGGAAAAGTCGGTGGGAAGGGCGATTGCTTCATCCAGGGCGTTTGTGTGGAGTGACTGGGTGCCGCCGAGCACCGCGCTTAGTGCTTCAACGCATGTCCTCGTCACGTTGTTAAACGGATCCTGCTCCGTGAGGCTCCATCCCGAAGTCTGGCAGTGGGTTCTGAGCATGAGCGAAGCCGGTTTTTTGGGCTCAAAGGTCCTGACGATCTTGGCCCAGAGCATCCTCGCCGCCCTCATTTTTGCGATTTCCATGAAATGGTCCATGCCTATTCCCCAGAAAAAGGAAATTCTGGGAGCGAAATCGTCAATGTTGAGTCCCGCCTCGACTCCCGCCCTTAAATACTCAAGGCCGTCGGCGAGCGTGTAGGCAAGCTCTATGTCCGACGTGGCGCCCGCTTCTTCCATGTGGTAGCCGCTTACGCTTATCGAATTGAACTTCGGCATGTTCTGCGATGTGTATTCGAAAATGTCCGAGACTATTTTCATCGAGAATTCAGGCGGGTAAATGTAGGTGTTTCTTACCATGAACTCCTTGAGTATGTCGTTCTGGATCGTTCCGCTGAGTTTTTCCGGTCCCACTCCCTGCCGCTCCGCGACGACTATGTAGAAAGCCATGATCGGCAGAACCGCGCCGTTCATGGTCATGGAAACCGAGATCTGATCAAGGGGTATTCGATCGAGAAGAATCTCCATGTCGAGTACCGAATCTATTGCTACGCCTGCCTTTCCAACGTCTCCCGAAACTCTGGGATGGTCTGAGTCATATCCCCTGTGAGTGGGAAGATCGAAGGCTATTGAAAGTCCCTTCTGCCCCGCGGCCAGATTTCTTCTGTAGAAAGCGTTTGACTCCTCCGCAGTGGAGAATCCCGCGTACTGTCTGATGGTCCAGGGTCTCGTGATGTACATGGTCGGGTAGGGTCCGCGGAGGTAGGGCGGAATTCCGGAGACAAATCCCAGGTGTTCGGAATCGCTGAGGTCGTTTGGGACGTAAAACTCCTTTATGTCTATTTTCTCCGGTGATTCCCTTGCGATACCTCCGCTCGCACGTGCGTTGCTGCTGCCGTTCGAACCGAAGCCGAGATTTATTTTCGAAAAATCAGGTCTCATGGTCCTGCCTCGTCTGAGAAAAGCAGCTGCTGGTATCGCTCAAGCATGTCGCGGACATCCGACTCCGCATTGATAAAATCATCTACACCTGCCTCGGCGAGCCTTTCCCGTTCGCCTTGTCCGCCGCCCGGAACGACAATTTTTATTTCCGCTCCCTTGTCCCTGAGTTTCATTGCGGCCTCCTCTGCAAACTGCTCGTAATCTTTGTCGGAACCGCAAATCCCTACCGCAAGCGGATTCTCGCGCAAGGCTGCCGCAATTCCCTCGTCAATGCCCGGATTGTCCGCTCCGTCGACTATTGAGAACCCCCCGCACCCGAAGAAATTCATCGAAAAAACCGATCTTGCGACTGTCTGCGGCGAATCGCTCAGGTGAAGCAGGAAAACTTTTGGCGCCTCGCCCGTTCTCTCCGCGTATTCTTCGCTTAGAAGCCTTATTCTCTCAAAAACTTGAGCTGCCCTTGATTCCGTAAGAGGCGCTACCGTCGGGGCCGAACCGTTTTTCTCTTTTTCCGCGGGCGGGGTTTTCCGGATGTCTCCCGCCATTTTTTCCAGCAGGTTGGGAAACTCGTTTGTTCCGACAAGCGTTTTTTTCCTCCGGGAGATGTCGCTCAGGGCTTTTTTTCTGCTGTCCTCGACCGCGTTCTGTATGAAGCCGCTTTTAAGGCACTCAAGGTAGCCGCCTTTTTTCTCTATTTCTTGGAACAGCTCGAGGGATTTCTGCGAAATGGACTGCGTCAGTTTCTCTATGTGGTAGGAACCACCTCCGGGGTCGGTCACCGCGTCGAGGTGGGATTCGTTTTTTGCCAGAAGCTGAATGTTCCTCGCCACTCTCCTTGATAATCCGTCGGGTTCTCTGTAGTGGGCGTCAAAGGGCTCCACGGTCAGGGAATCCGTCCCCCCGATTACGGACGCCATGGCTTCAAGCGCCGTCCGCAGTATGTTTGTGTGCGGGTCGTAAATAGTTTTGTTGAAGCCCGTGGTGCGGCAATGGATCCTCATTTTCGTGGATTCGGCGGAGGCGGGGCAAAACTGCTGGGCGACATTCGCCCAGAGTGCTCTTGCGGCGCGAAGCTTGGCAATTTCCGCAAAGTAGCTCGAGCCCGTGGAGAAGGAAAAAACAAGGTGGCGGCAGGTGCTGTCTGAATCAACGCCTTTTTGGCGGAGCATAACCAGATACTCGACGGCCGCGGCGACAGTGAAGGCGAGTTCTTGGCTTATAGTCGCGCCTGAGTCTTTAAACGTCGAGCTTTTCACCGAGAACGCCGCGTAGCCGGGCGCGGCGTCTGAGAGATACCCGATGGCTTTTGCGATTTTTTCCACATTCTCATCAAGCGGTGTTGCAGGGGATTCGTGTCCAAGCAGACGCGACAGAGGGTCGAAGAACATGACTCCGCTGAGTTCCTGCGTGTCGATTTCTTTTCTGGCGCAGGAGGAGACGAAAAGGGCGCAGGCTTTTTCCGGGTCCTCTCTCAAGGCGAAGTTTATGCCGATGCGCAGGGGGTCTATATCCTTTAGGAGAGTTTCGAGGTCCTTGCGCTTCATTTCCCCCTGCGGGATGAAGGTAAGAGAATCCGCTCCGCCCTCTATTGCCGCAAGCGCCGCGACTCTGGTCTCTTTCGGCGTGGTGAGCTTTACCTCTTCTGTAAGGAGCCAGCTGTTATCTTTTTCGCTGGTTCCCCGGACGAACGGAAATTCTCCCGGAAGCGGGGTTTCCCCCAGGAAAAGGTTCCTGGCTTCTTCTTCGGTGTAGAAGGGTTCAACCTCTATGCCGTCTTCGGTATGCCATACGAGATCTTTATAGGAAACCCTCTTTTCGGCTTCTTTTTTCCAGGTTTCCTTCGAGATGCTTGGAAAATCATCGAAAAGAAGGACCTGTTCATGTTCTTTTTCTGTCTTGCTCATGAAAGCGCCTTTGCTCCCCTAATTCTCGGGTGAATAAGTATATAATTTGGATTTGTTTCTGCCAACATGCTGAAACCATTTAAATTACCGTTTTCTCTGCCCGTTGTTCGGAGCGAGTCCGGTCGGAGCAATTGTCATTTGTTTTTTTCGACTTTAATATTAAGGGAGTGTCTGGAAAAGCGGTTGTCATGGTCTCTGGAGGCGTGGACAGTTCTACTCTCTGCTACAAGGCAGTTCGGGAAGGATACGAAGTCTTCCCTCTTACATTTATCTACGGACAGAAACACGAAAGAGAGGTCTGCTCCTCAGAAAATGTATGCCGGCATCTGGGGCTTTCTGCCAACATAATTGATCTTTCTTCCGTAAGGACTCTTTTCGGCGCCTCTGCGCTTACCGACCGGGACGTCGAGATTCCCAAGGTTTCCGCGACGGCGCGCAATTACGAGACCCTGTCGGCAACAGTCGTTCCGAACCGAAACGCCATCTTTCTCTCCCTTTCGGTTGCCTATTCACAGGGTATCGGCTGCGACGCTGTGTTCTACGGCGCGCATCATTCCGACAGGGGTGTGTATCCCGACTGCCGAGCGGAGTTCGTTTCGGCTTTCGAGAAAGCGGAGAGACTCGCGACTGATAACGAACGCCTCACCATAATTGCCCCGTTTATAGATATGGACAAGTCGGGGATAGTCAGACTCGGTGCGCGTCTCGGGGTTCCTTTCGAAGATACGTGGTCGTGCTACGTGGGTTCCCGTATGCACTGCGGCACCTGCAGTTCGTGCAGGGAGAGAAAAAGAGCCTTTATCGAAGCGGATGTGGATGATCCGACGGAATATGAGGCGTAACTGCGATGAAGGTAAGCGAAATTTTCTTTTCAATACAGGGTGAAGGAATCCATATTGGGCTGCCGACGGTCTTTCTCAGGCTTTTTGCCTGTGATCTCAGATGCAGTTGGTGCGACACTATGTACGCCGTGGAGGGGAATGACTTCCGGGAGATGGAAGCCAGCGAGGTCCTGAGCAAGGTTCTTGAATACGGATGCTCCCGCGTCTGCATAACCGGTGGGGAGCCGCTTATTCAGCGGGATGCCGTGGAAGAGGTAACGGAATTTCTGCTCGAGAGGGATTTTGTGGTAGTGCTTGAAACAAGCGGACACAAGAAGCCGCCCGGAATTTTTTCCCATCCCAATTCGGTCGTGAGCATGGACTGCAAGTGTCCCGGTTCGGGCATGGCCTCCAGGATGGATTTTTCGCTTTATGACGCCTTGGAGGAAAAGGATCAGCTCAAGTTCGTGATAGCGGATAGCGCGGACTACCAATACGCAAGGAGCGTTATGGCGAAGCGCCGCATAAGGGCTTCAATCATATTCCAGCCCGTTTACGGTACAAAAGCGGACTGGATAGCCGAGAGAGTCCTGCGCGACGGCATGGAGAATGTAAGAGTGCTTCCGCAGCTTCACAAAATATTCTGGGGAGAAAAAAGGGGATTCTGACCTCTTCCGTCGTTTTAAAACTTTCTCGGTTGGTTTTTTTTAATCTTGTTCTTGTTATTATGTTAGAATTCAGGGTATAAAGAGTAAGTCGTTCGGACGGGTCAAGAGCCGAGGAGAGAGATGATGGAAGAGCATATAGAAGATTACAATTACGAGCCTTTTGCCGATACCGAGGAGTACAGGAAGGTAAACGGCGATATGACCAGAAGCTGGATCCAGATAATGGTTGAAAGAGGGGTGGAGAGTCTCGACAGGTTCCTTGACGTCGCTACAGGCGCGGGCACCATGGCGCAGCTTTTTTTCGAAATGCTTCCCGCAAATCTGAAAGAGTCGGCGGTGTTCTGCCTTGATCAGTCGGCAGGTGCTCTTAAGCTTACCAAGCGCAGGCTTGAAAAAGAGATTGACAAGTTGACTCTTATCAATTCCTCAATACAGGAACTTGATCTGCCTCCGAAAAGTCTTGACGTGGCCATATGGGGCAACGGCATACATTACCTCGACGAAGAGGAGCAACTGAAGAGCCTCAAGGCGATCAAGAAAGCGCTTAAACCCGGGGGCTGGTTTTTTTTCAATACCTCTTTTTACGAAGGGGCAAGACCTGAGGAGACCATACCTTTCTACAGAACCCAGGTGAGAAACGCCGTCCAGTTCCTGAGAAAACAAGGAGTGAAAAGAGTAAAGATCGAGGGGAAAGCCGAAGCCGCGAAGTTTCACCCGCGCTCCTACTATGAAGAACTCGTGGGCAAGGTGGGATTTGACCTTGTTGACGCTCAGGAATTCGCCGCCGATCTTACGAAAGAGGCATGGGAGTACATAAGTTCTTTCCAGCAGTATGCCGCCGGCGCCCTTCACGGCTATCCGGATGAGGCAGTTTCCGATGCTATGAAAAACGCCGTTGAGCCGGCAATTCTTCTCCACGGGGAAGTGAATGAGGACGGGAACCACTTTGTTACCAGAAAGTGGCTTTCCATAAGCGCACGACGGGCGTGATTTTCCGCCGGGGGGACCTTATTCGCCCGGAACGCTGTTTTTCCTTAAGAAATCAAAGGTATAGAATCCGGTTTCACACCAGTTTTCGCCTATGAACCTTATGGCGTAATTCCCTACGTACTCTATCCTCTCCGGCATCATGCTGCTTTTTCCGAGGGGTATCCGTTTCTTAAACGGAAGTTTTCCGGTTCTGCTCTTTTTTCTGAGCCTCCTGCAGGTGGCGCAGGGACAGATCTCTCTGAGCTCGTCGTAAAAGAATATGCTTTCTTCACCGTTGTCCCAGACGATCTGAAGAGCTTTTTCGGTAAATTCGTTTATTTCCTTAGGTTTTATGCCCACGACACGGTATTTTACCCGCCAGCAGAACCGCAATCGATTTAATTGTGTTGAGGCGGGGTTTTTCCGACGGGTTTTGACGGGATGAAAGGAGCTTTTAGCCTCCTGAATTCGCCCGGTATCGAGCGGGCTGCGATCAATTTGCGGACAGTTAACGCAAGCGGTTATAATCAAAACTTGAAATGAGCGAGCAGGAACAGGATGCGCTCTCGGCAACGGTCAAGTGGATCCGGGAAGCCTCTCAGGTAGTTTTTCTGACGGGAGTTGAACTTTCTCTTGAAGTCGGACTGCCTGACGTTTCGGATCTGAGCTTCAATCCTGACATAGGGAAATTCAAGAATCGCCCGGAGGTAAGGAGGGAGTACTGGGAAAAGATAAAGGATTTTTATCCCAGAATCTCGGAAGCCAGACCCTCTCCCGCCCACGAAGCCATTTACGAGATGGAGTTTCTCTGCAACGTTGATTGCGTTCTTACCCAAGCGGCCGACGGCCTGCACAACAAAACCGGCAGCGAAAAAATAATAGAGATATACTCGACGATAAACTGGGTCCACTGCCATGAATGCGGAAACGATTACCGCACCGACGGGATTCTGCTTGGCCTTGAGGACAGCAAGACCGGCATTCCGAAATGCAAGGAATGCCAGAGCGATCAGATGAAACCTCCGCTGTCCTTCCCGGGACAGCCGCTTCCTCACTGGGAGATAAGGGAGTCCTGGATGAGGCTTCAGCACTGCGATCTTTTCATAATCGTCGGGGCGAATCTGGAGATCGAGCCCGTGGCTTCTTTTCCCTTCCAGGTCATGAACAAGGGGAACAAGGTGGTTATTATCGGCGAGAGGGAAACCCCGGCCGACGATTACGTAAGCGCCGTCATATACGGAAGTCCGAGCCGAGTCATGCCTTACATAGTTGATAAACTCAAGGAAACCCATACGGTCTCCTGAACCCCGGGAGCCATGGGAGGGGAGCGGGAGAGCAGTCTTGTCCACCGAGATAAAAATAGATGATGAAGACATCGCCCGTGAGATGGAGCGTTACGTTTCGAATCTCGACAGGGATGTCTACACCATAAGCAACATTCCCGAGGAAGTCGTTGCCGTCATCTTCGCCTACGTAAGCAGAAGCCCCAAAAGTTTCAGGGAAAACATAGACACCGTGATAAGGGAGCAGGAGATGGGGAGGGACAGGGCGGAGAAGTTCCACGAGAAGTGGGTTCTTAACTACGGCCACGCTTCTGTTGCCGAGCACGCGACCGTGCACATAGGCGTTGAGAGGGTTTCAAGGCTTTTCTCTTCCCTGCTTGAATGCGCAAACGAATTCCTCTCGTTTACCGAATACTCGCAGAGATACCAGAGACCGCGCAAAGGCGACAACTATATTCCCCAAGAGCTTGACTCGCGCCCAGCCCTTAAAAAAGAGTTCGAGGAGCTTTGCGATTTTCAGTACGAGGTTTACTCGAGACTCAACACCGAGCTCTTTGATTTTCTGAAAAAAAAGTTTCCCGTTCCCGAAGACAAGGAGGAAAGAGTCCACTTCAGGGCACTTGAGAAAATAGCGTTTGAGGACGCAAGGTACGCCCTTAATCTCTCAACGCTTACGAATCTCGGCATGACGGCAAACGCAAGAGCCATGGAGCAGACCATCTCCGCTCTTCTTTCAAGCCGCTACCTTGAGGCAAGAAACAGGGCCGAGGAGATAAAAAGCGAGGTCAGGTTCTCGGTTCCGACGCTTGTTAAGTACGCCGATGAGAACCCCTACATGGTCAGAACGCGAGAGGCGCTCGAGGAGTTCTCCCATAGTCTCGGCGACGCTGGAAAAAGCGCACCCGGTAACGGATCCTCGGTTACCCTTTTCGACTACACGGGGCGGGGAACGGAAAATCCCCAGGCCGAGGCTTTAAGGGAGATCGCAAGAGGGCTTCTTTTCGAATTCTCGGGGCTTTCTGTCGGAGACATAGAAAGGCACCTTTCCGAGAACACTCCGGAGCTCAGGAAGATTTTTCTGATGGCCGTCCAGGAACTCGGAAAGCACGACAACCCGGTGGGCATATTCAAATCGATTAACTACAACGCTGAGTTCGTCCTGAGCGAGGCGGCGTGGCATCAGCTGCTCAGGCACAGGAAAGTCAGCTGGACAGCAAAAGAGCCTTCCGTGGGGGAAGGCGTGACGGTTCCACCACATGTTACGGAATCGGGGACGGAGGAGCTTCTGCTCGAAGCCGTCGGGCGAAGCGAGCGGTTCTACGGGGAACTCGTTGACGCCGGTTTTCGCGACGTGGCGAGCTACGTTGTCACAAACGCCCACAACAGGAGAGTCTGCGGCAGCTTCGATCTCTGGGAGCTGTACCACCTGACGAACCTGCGGATGTCGGAGGGGGCGCAATGGGACATAAAGAACGTCATTGGGCAGCTTGCCCAGGAAATTGGCAAAGTGCACCCGGTCTTTGTTCGTTCCGCTTTGAAAAGGGTTAGCTAAGGAAGAAAAAGGGATAATCTGATGTCGCTTCAGCCTGTAAGAAGATGTGAAGAGTGCGGTTACGAGACCACGGCGAAAACGGATATATGCCTTTCCTGCGGAGAGAGGATGCGACGCAGGGTGAAAGGTGGGATCAGGGGACTTATTCGAAGCCTGGTACTTATAGCGGTTGCGATTTACATACTTTTGTCCGCGTTTAAGGTTTTCGGATTATCACTGGCGGTGAGATGCTGTGGCTGATTCTGAGCACGTCTCGAAGGTACAAGAGGGTACGGCCGCGTGGAACCGGTGGCGGGAGGAGGAGCCCGATGTTATCCCGGATCTTGGCTGGGCGAATCTTAACGGGATTAACCTTGACGGTGCCGTGTTTGCGAAGTCAGCTCTCAAGCTTGCTTTCTGCAAAGGGTGCAGCTTGGTAGGCGCGGATTTTTCCGAGGCGAACATGCGCGGAGTGAACCTTGAGGGTTGCGATCTTCGGGGCGCGGTATTCAGGGGCGCCAACCTTGAAGGGGCCCACATGCTGGGCGCTGACCTTACGGGTGCCGATTTCGCCGGAGCTAACCTCAAGCTTGCGAATTTCGACGGGGCGATTCTCAGGGATGCCAATCTTACCGGCGTGAGGAAATTGCGTGCATCCCAGTTGTTTCATCTCAAGGACCTTGGGAATCTCAAGGTTTCAGACGAAATCCTTGAAAAGGTGAAAACTCAGTCTCCGCATCTGTTTGAGTGACTTTCCCCTCATCTTTTAACTGTTTTCCGTTTCGTGTCTTGCCAACGTCTGCCCGACCGATTAATTTACGTTTAAGAATGGACAGGAAAATCTACAGCGTATCGGAACTCAATTCCTCGATAAAGGATGCGATTGAACTTGAGTTCGGCGGGGAGACGATATGGGTCGCAGGGGAGATTTCCGGTTTCAAGGGGCATTACGCAAGTGGCCACTGGTATTTCTCCCTGAAGGACAAGCAGAGCCAGATCTCCGCAGTCTGCTTCAGAGGTAGTAACCAGCAGATAAAGTTTGTACCGGAGAACGGGATGGACGTCATCTGCGCCGCGCGCGTTGGAGTTTATGAGAAAGACGGCAAGTACCAGTTGTACGTAAGCGCGATGGAGCCGAAGGGAGTGGGTGCCGACGCGCTCGCGCTTGAAAAACTCAAGCAGAAGCTTTTCGAAGAAGGACTTTTTGACGACTCGAAAAAACGCCCCCTTCCTTTTCTCTCCCGCAGAATAGGGGTAGTTACCTCTCCTTCGGGAGCTGCCGTGAGGGACTTTCTCAAAGTCGTATACAGGAGGTTTCCTAATGTTGAGGTTGTTATTTCCCCCGCAAGCGTTCAGGGAGATAGCGCCCCGGCCGAGATAACAAGAGCTCTTGATAGGCTCTACGGCATGGGTGACCTCGATCTTATAGTTGTAACTAGGGGAGGGGGATCGAAAGAGGATCTCAGGGCCTTTAACGACGAGGGGATTGCGAGAAAAATTGCTTCTTCCCCCTTTCCAGTGATCTCTGCCGTGGGTCACGAGGTGGACATGACTATAGCTGACCTGGTATCCGATGTGAGAGCAGCTACCCCTTCAGTAGCCGCGGAATTTGCCGTAAGGGAAAAAGGAGAAATCCTCGAAAACCTGGCACAACTTCGCCTTAGGTTAAGCCGTTCCCTCACGAACCGTGTCGATATGTTCTCCATGCAGCTTGACAGGCTCGCAGCTGGTTTCAGGCATCATATGACCTCGCGGATCGAGAACCTTGAACGACGCATCGAAAATTACTCCGGGAAACTTACCTCCCTGAACCCTTTCAGCGTTCTTGAGAGGGGGTACGCCATAGTCTCAAAAGAAGAAAGCGGAGAGATAGTGCAGGATTCCCGGACGCTTGAACTCAAGGAAAAACTGGTTTTAAGGCTGAGCAGGGGCAGGGCGTTTTGCAGCGTTGAGGGAACGGAGAAAGAACCGCAGGTCTGATCTTCAGGGAACGACCGAAAGACTGCTAAGCTTGACGACGGATATGTTCTGCGCAAGCAGCAGGTCCCTTGTTCTCTCTGGCGGCAGGGCATCTGTAAGCAGAAGCCTTATTCTTCCTCCGAGATCGCTTCTGAGATTTCCTCCCGAACCGTTTTCGCCCTGGAGACTGTTAACGACATTTTCGATCTCGGCACCCGGAAGAAAAAGCATAACCGGCATTATCTCGGGAACATCGAGGAAAAAGTCTTCGGTGCCTTCCGCAATGGCTCCCCTGGCTGAGGTCTGCAGGTTAAGCAAGTTGGCGAACTTGGAAAAAGAACCGCAGCCGGGAAGGTAGGAGAATGTCTGATCTTCGACTGAGATTTCTCCCAATTCCTCTTCTGAGAGGCGCAGGAGATCGAGTATGTCTCCATGGGAAAAGGTTTTGCTCTCGGCTGCAGTTGCCCCCGCGTCAAATATTACGGCCGGGGAGTCTTCTTTTACCGAGCTTCCAATTGCGCTTATTTCGTCCTTGAGCTTTTTCCTCGCGAGAAAGCCGAATTTTACGACGCTTGAGTAACTGACCGTTTTTCCCTCCACCGGGAGCTTTTCGTTTGCGCTTAGAAAAACCTTTTCTATTTTTTCTCCGAGCGTTGGGGTCTCGACGAGTTCTCGCGCCTCATCCGCGCTTGCGCAAAGAAAAAAGCAGCTTCCGGATGAGTTCACAAGGATTTCCCTTGCTTCCTTCATGTTCCTTGCGGGAAGACAGATTCCTCCCACCGCGAATACCGCCAGTTCGAAAAAAAGACACGCCAGTGTATTGGGTGAGAGAACAACAATTCTGCTCCCCGTTGAGAAGCCCGAATTCAGAAGAAAGCAGGCTATGCTTTCAACCTCGGTGACAAGATCGGGCCAGGTGATCTGTTTCCAGCTCCATCCGTCTTTTTTCTGAAACAGCAATCTTGAGCCGTTTTCCTTTGTCCTTCGTACGAGAAAATTGCGGAAGTTCCTTTCGTTCATTCTTGTCCGGACCGCCTTTGCGGATTGTGATTCGGGTAGAATTAAAAACTATAATTTAACCGTTTTGCAGGCCATGGTGGCGAATTTATGAAAAGGGAACTTGATTTCGAGAAGAAAAATTTCGCGGGGGCGCTTGAGATCGTAAAGACTCTCGGGGAGAAGGGATACGAGGCTTTCTTCGTGGGCGGCTGCGTGCGCGACGCCCTGCTCGGCGTTTCTTGCGACGAGATTGATATAGCGACAAGCGCGACTCCGGAGCAGGTGCAGGAGGCGTTTTCAAAAACCGTGGCGGTGGGGAAGAGCTTCGGCGTGGTGCTGGTGATAAAAGGAGACATGAAGTTCGAGGTTGCCACCTTCAGGAAGGAATCGAGTTACGGTGACGGAAGACATCCGGAACACGTCGATTACACGAAAAGTGCGGAAGAAGACGTCCGCAGAAGGGATTTTACGATAAACGGGATGCTCTACAATCCAGTTTCTGGGGAGCTCTACGATTACGTGGGTGGCATCGGGGACCTTGAGCGGAGGCTTGTCAGGACCATAGGAGATCCCGAGGAAAGGTTCGGTGAGGACAGGCTTAGAATGATTAGAGCGGTGCGGTTCGCTTCATGTCTTGATTTTGAGCTTGACGGAGAGGCCCTTTTGTCTATACGCAACGAGGCCGCCGCGATATCCGTTGTAAGCGGGGAGAGAATACGTGAAGAACTCGTCAAGATACTCACCCGCCGGAATCCGGGGAACGGACTCAGGCTTCTTAGCTCCAGCGGTCTTCTTGAACATTTTCTCCCGGAAGTCGAATGTATGCACGGAGTTCGCCAGCCCCCTCAGTTCCATCCCGAAGGAGACGTGTTTGAGCATACCTGCCTTATAATGGACATGCTCTACGGCAACACCGACGGTCTCTACTCGGAGGAGCTTGCCGTCGCCGCGCTTCTCCATGACGTTGGCAAGCCGCCTACTTACAGCGAGTCTGACAGGATAAGGTTCAATGGACACGACAGGGTAGGGGCCAGGATGTCTGAAGGCATCTGCAAGAGGCTAAGATTCTCCAAAAAGCAGATAAAGAGAATTTCCGAGCTTATCCTTGAGCATCTTAAGTTCAAGGATGTTTTCAACATGAGAGAAAGCACCCTTAAAAGATTTCTTGCCCTTCCGTATTTTGAGGAGCACATGCAAATGCATCTTGCTGACTGTATGGCAAGTCACGGACAAACCGACGCCTACGATTTCATCAGGGAAAAGATGGAAGAGTATGGAAGGGAGGAAATAAAACCCCCGCCGCTTCTCAGCGGACAGGATCTTATAGATCTCGGATATTCACCCGGCCCCGTTTTTTCGGAAATACTGGGAAAGGTGGAAGAATTCCAGCTTGAAAACAGACTTGTCTCGAAAGAGGAAGCTCTAGATTTCGTGCTGAAGAACTATCCCGATAACCGTGATTAGAGATTATCGTCGAGATTCCGGTTGCAACCCGTTGCACGGAACCGTACCGCGCAGCGGCAGATAATAAAACGGGGAATAACCTTCTTGCTGTGGTATTCCCCGTCTTTATCTTATGTGCGTCAGATTTTTCCCTGAAGCAGAAACGCTATCAGCAGGGCGTAGATTACCAGAGACTCGATAAGGGCGAGACCGATAATCATGGGCGTCTGGATCTTCGCGGAAGCGCCCGGGTTTCTGGCTATGCCGTCAACGGCAGAAGCCGTGGCGAGTCCCTGACCTACTCCCGCGACGCCTGCGGCTATACCTATGCCTACTCCGGCGCCGATGCCAAGTCCCATCTTCGCCAGCTCTCCTAAGCCCCCCTCAGTCGCGGCAAACGCGTCGGGAACAAAAGCACCGAACGAAGCCAGCGTCGCAAGACCTATAAAAGAAAACAACCTTTTCATTTCTTACCTCCTGAATTTATGTCAGTGTTCATGCGCTTCGGCAAGCGCGATATATATGGTCGAAAGTATAGTGAATATAAAAGCCTGCAAAAAAGATACGAAAATACCTAGTCCCACGAAAGCCATGGGAATCAGTATATGCGTGAGGTTGGTAAACACCCCGAGCACCATGTGGTCGCCTGTTATGTTCATGAAAAGCCTGAGGGATAGTGACAGAGGCCTTACCAGATGGCTTATAACCTCGATGATCAGCATAAGCGGCGCGAGGAAAATTACCGGGCCCAGAAAATGCCTGATGTAACCGAGCCCGTGCTCCCTTATTCCGTAGTAGTTGTACATGACGAATATGAGAAGCGAGCACGCTACGGTGGTGTTCAGATTTCCGGTCGGCGGAAGAAAACCCGGGATCATTCCCAGCAGGTTCGCAAACAGTATGAAGAAAAACGACCCGGCTAGAAGCGGGAAGTACTTCTTCGCCTTTTCACGGGATCCGAAAACGTTTTCGATCGTGTTGAAAAGGAACTCAAGCCCCACGAGTTCGAAGAAAATGTTCATCGACGGCTTCTCTTCGGGGATTACGGACTCTTCCCTAGAGTAATGCTTTGTCACCCTCAGGCCGACAAACAGTATGAACAGGAGTACCAGCACTCCGCCCAGAATATGGTCGTATTCTATGAGACCGGCAAGGGAAAACCAGCTGAAATGTTCCATGTCTAACCCTTCAGACCTTTACCTATTATTACTATCACCACGGAAGTCAAGCCTATCATTAAACCATATATATTCAGTTTTGCAAATACGAGCAGGACCGTTATTATCGCAAGCAGCGCGAGCATTTTTGCGACCAGTATGAACATGGAAAACGCAAGTGAATATCTTTTTTCCGCAAGCGCTTTTACGACGAATTTTATAGCTACGTAATCGAGCAGAAAAAGGACCCCCGCAACCGCTATGGCCACCGCCATTTCCCTTTCTCCGATGGCGATATTCACGACGAAAAGAAGCGCCGTTACGGCCAGGGACAGTTTCTCAACGCCGAAATCAAGGTTTTTCATCGTTTCCGTCTTTTCTTTCCTGCCTCAGTTTGAGTGTCCGTAAAAGCAGAGTCAGTCCCGCTATCACTCCGCACACAAGACCTAGCAGGGTAAAGAAGGGGAAAGAGGTGTCAAGTTTTTCGTCGATGTAGTTGCCGAGGAAGAGCCCGGCTATGACGGAGAAGGCGAACTCAATCCCGATTACGGTGAAAAAAAGCCAGTTAGGATTTCTGATTTTACTCTCCCCCGGAAATTTCCCGAAGCGACTCGCGGATTGCCTGCAGCGTAAGGTCTATCTGCTTTTTCGTGTGCGCGGTCGAAACGAACACGCTTTCGAACTGAGACGGCGGGAACATGACTCCGTTTTGAAGAAGATTTCTGAAGAATCTCGCGTATTTCGCAGTATCGCATCCGAGCGCCCCTGCGTAGTCCGTTACCCTCTTGCCGGTGAAAAACACGGTGAACATGGAGCCGACAGAATTTACGGTGGCGTCAATGCCAAGCTCTGCTATTATTTCCCTTATTCCGGATACAAGAGAGGCGGTCAGGCTCTCAAGACGCCTGTAGGTTCTCGGGTTAAGTTCTTTTACCGTCGCAATTCCCGCCGCCATGGCGAGCGGATTTCCCGAGAGGGTACCCGCCTGGTACATGGGACCTTCAGGCGAAACCATCCGCATTATTTCCGCGCTTGCCCCGTACGCCCCTACCGGGAGCCCTCCCCCTATTATTTTCCCGAGACAGGTTATGTCCGGGACTACGCCGAACAGTTCCTGCGCGCCTCCTCTTGCGAGACGGAAACCCGTTATTACCTCGTCGAAGATGAGAACCGCTCCGTGTTTTTTGCATGTGGAGCGCAATTTTCTGAGGAAGTTTTTCTCGGGAGTTACCACTCCCATGTTTCCCGCCACGGGTTCGATTATCACTCCGGCAATCTTTTCGGGGTACTTCTCGAAAAGCCTTTTGACGGAATCTATGCTGTTGTACCGGGCAAGCAGCGTTCTGTTCACAAACGATTTCGGGACCCCGGCGCTGCTTGGATTTCCGAAAGTCGTGGCTCCCGAACCGGATTTCACGAGCAGAAAATCCGAGTGTCCGTGGTAGCATCCCTCGAACTTGATTATGTATTCCCTTCCGGTGACCGTTCTTGCAAGCCTTATGGCACTCATGGTGGCCTCGGTTCCGGAATTGGTAAGGCGAACTTTCTCAATCGAGGGGAAGTGCCTTGCTATCAGCGCGGCAAGATCCGTTTCCAGTTCGCAAGGGGCACCGAAGCTCGTTCCCAGGGGAAGCCTTTCCCCGACGGCACCTACCACCGAGGGATGGGAGTGTCCCAGGATCAGCGGACCCCATGAGGCCACGTAGTCGATGAACCTGTTCCCGTCGGCGTCATATACGTAGGAACCTTCGGCCCTTGATACAAAGAGCGGCGAACCTCCCACGGCCGCAAAAGATCTCACGGGACTGTTTACCCCGCCCACAAGCACGTTTCTTGCCCTGCGAAAAAGCTTCTCTGAGTTGATGGTTTTCATAAAAACGGTTCGGTGTCGACCACGGCCGGAGCTTTTATTCTCCCGGCGTGGACAAGGTCTTAAGGTGTTCTTTCGCCGTTGCGGCTTCGGGTGAGTCCGGGTATGCCTCGATCAGAGATTCGAAAAAGAGACTCGCCTCGTTCGGTTTCCCTATTTTCAAGAGTGCGATTCCCTGATTGAGTTGGCAAAGCGGGATTTTAGGGCTGGCGGGCCAGGTTTCGATTATGTTCTGGTATTCGAGGATGGCCTCCTCGTAGAATTTTTCCTTGAAGTAGGAATCCGCGATGAGGAACATCGCGTCCGCGGCCTCATCGCTTCTGGGGGCGGCGGCAAGGTACTCTCGAAGCAACGCCCTTGCGGCCTCATAGTTACCGTCGGCAAACTTTTTTAGGCCCAGTTCGTAGTTCTCCTTGGGGTCTTTTTCCGCGGGGGCTGGCTCAGTTGCGGGTTCCCCGCCCGGACTTTCAGAAGCTTGCTCAGAAGGCGCGGCGGGAGGTGCCTGCGGTTGCGGAACCGGGGCCTGAGACTTGGCCTCTGCCATTGCCGACATCCCGGTTTCTATTTTTTTGAACCGTTCTTCGCTCTGAGCATGCATTTCGCCTATTATCTGCTCGAGTTCCAGAAGCTTGTTTTCGAATTCGAAAATCTTTTCGTTAAGATTAAGGATATTGTCTTCTTTTTTAACTTCTGCCTTCAGCCAGTCGATATCCTTCTGCATCTTCTTGATGTTCGTTTCAGCTTCCCTTTGCCTCGAGTAAAGAAAATCCAGGTCTCCTTCCGATGCTACGCAACCGTACATGAACACGGAAGAAAACAATACTGCGGCGACGGCCAGATATTTTTTTCTCATTAGTTTTCTGAGGAATTATTGTCAGAGAGGGCCATGAAGTGTCCTCGCCTGTTACGGCTGTACGCCTCATCCGATGTTCCCTCTTGCCATATTTCCGTTTCTCCCTTGCTGATGGAGTGAAGCATGTCGGGAGACACACCTTTTCCGATCATGTATTTTTTGATCTCATCCGCTCTTTTCTTTCCAAGGGAGAGGTTGTATTCCTCGGTCCCGCGGATGTCGCAGAAACCGAAGACGAGAATGAATTTGATTTTGTCTTTGTTTTTTTCGAAGATGCTTATGTTGCCGTCAATTGCCTCCATTGCCTCTTCCGATATCTCCGCGCTGTCGAATTCGAAGAACACGTCCGAGGTGGGAAGGTTTATCAGGTTTTCCTTGGAGAAGGCGTCGCTGAGCAGGGATTTCCGTATTTCCTGGGCCTCTTCGTCAAAGCCCTCCATGAAGGCGCCTTCCCTGGCGGCGCCGATTGCCTGCGTGGCCTTCAGTTCCGCTTGAGAGAGGACCTTCTCGGCTTCCTCAAGTTCCCCTTCGCTTATAAGCTCTTGGGCCATCTCGAAAAGCTTTTGTGCCTCTTCATACTCCCAAGTGTCTTCGGCACCCTCCGCCCGGGCTTCCTCAAGCATCTCCGATACCGCCATGACCCTGTCCTGAGTGCCCGCCGGTTCTTCAGCCGGGGGAGCAGTGGCGGGAACTCTCTTCGAGCACCCCGAGACGTGCAGGACACCAACGACCAGAAAAAGAAAAGCGACCGCCGGAATTATTTTTCTCATAGTCAGGGTTTCAGTCCGTTTAAAAGACACTGTCGCATTATAGCGGGTAAACTTAAAAGACGGGGTTACTATAGCACACGGGGGATGTTTTTTCAATCTTCCCGCGGCATTTTCTGCCGGGGACAAAAAAAGGAGTTTTTCAGTGAATGACGGGCCTTCAGTTTGCGGGGTTTTCTGGCATAACTGCCCTGTGGTGATCATAACCAGCAGGCGGGAGGATGAGATAAACGGCCAGGTAGCGACGACGCTTGTCACCTCCTCCATAGTTCACACCGTGCCCAGGCTTCTTATGGGGATATGGAAGAGAAATCACACCCACGGGTTCATAATGGAAAGCAGGAATCTCGTGGTGCATCTTCTCAGGAGGGATCAGATCGCTCTGGTGCGGAACTTCGGCTTTTATTCGGGCAGGGACAAAAAAAAGTTTATCGGCCTAGACCATTTCAAGGGCAGAAACGGCTGCCCCGTCCTAAAGGGAATACATTCCTATGTGGAGTGCTCGGTGCTCAACGCCATGGACGGCGGAGACATGACCGCTTTTCTGGTAAGCGTGGACTACGGGGAGATAATGAGGGGAGGGGAGTGGATGACGCTTGCGGACTTCTACTCTCTGGCTCCCGAGCAGTGGGTGATTGAGTACGGCCAGAAGCTCATGGAGTCGGTGAGTTTCTCCATGCCGATAATACACAAGATAAGCCACGAGCCGTTTCAGCCGTGAGCGGGCGCCGTTTCGGACCCTCAGCGTATTATTATGGTTGCGGAGCCTGAACTTCTCTCCGCGTATTTCTTAAGCCTGCTTTGAAGTTTTTTCTTGAACCAGTCCCTGGTAAAGGGAATAAGAAGGGAGAAGCCAAGAAGATCGGTAAGCAGCCCGGGTGTGAGAAGCACAACCCCTCCCACGAGTACGAGAAGACCGTTTATGAGGCTTTCCGTGGGCGGCCTGCCCTCGGCGACCTCCGCTCTTATCGCGCTTATGACCTGCGTTCCCTGACTTCTGGCAAGCGCCGCTCCCAGCACCCCCGTCGCTATGACTATGAATATGGTCGGCCAGAGCCCTATTACGTTCCCGAGCTTTATGAGCAGGGCGAGCTCAACGAGCGGAACCACGGTGAACAGAATTAGGAGTCTTGCGAACATCTGAAGTTGTTTAGAGATAAATCCCGGTTGTCTGTACGGTATAATAATATATCCGGAGGAAAATGCCGAATTGCCGATGGGAAAGCCGACTTCGCAAAGAAAAGTTTTCATATCTTTTCTGCTTGTCTTGTGTCTGGGAGCGGGGGGATGCCGGCTCTTCAGGTTCCTCGATGTAAAAGGCCAACTCGGGAATTTCAGCGAGAATTTCAGCGTGAGCGACCACGACGGTCTCCGCCTCACCTTCAAAAACCCCGTACTGCTCACAGGAGACGTCGAGTGGCTCATGGTCTACTCGCCGCCCGTAAAAACCCGTGTTGCCGTGGACACCCAGCTCTGGACCTATCATCTGGTGAAGAAGTACCCGGGCAGGAAGAGCGAAAGCGGAAATTTCGATCTGGCCATGGGGATGAAGCTTTGTCAGGGAAGGCTCTGCGAGGTTGTCTTTCCCGAGCGTCTCACCAAGTATATAAACAAGGAAGTTCTCGGGAAGGTGATGGGTTCGGTGGGCGGCGCGGAAGTGAAAAAGCTTGAGAAGACAAGCACCGCGGCCGTAAGATCCCTTGAACCCGAGGAAATCCCGAACTTCTCCGAAGTGATAGAGATTCTCGGCCGCCCGTACGCAAAGCTAAACCAGGAAGGCGGCGGTGTCTTCGTCTACAAGTACAGGCTTCTGGAAAAAACCCCGGAAGGGAAATACATCGTGTTCAGGCTTCTTCTCAGCTTTGATGAAAAAACGGAGAAGCTAAAAAAACTGGTGCTTCCGCTCAGAAGCGTGGAGCTTACGATGAATTTCGAGCCGGACGTGGCGCGAAAATGAGTTTTGTGAAGCTTCTCTCTCCCGCAAAGGTGAACCTGTTTCTGAGGATTCTCGGAAAACGCCCCGACGGCTACCACGAGATACAGTCGATACTTCAGCCTGTAAGTCTCTTTGACGAGGTGAGTCTTTCGGTAGAACCGGGGAAGGGGTCAGGTCTTTTGTGCTCGGGGAGGGAAATGCCCTCCGGAGGAGACAATCTTGCCGTGGCCGCCTCCCGCCTTTATCTTGAAGAAGCCGGGATTCGAAAAAAGGTCTCCATAGGGATAAAAAAGAATATTCCCCTAGGTGCCGGCCTTGGCGGGGGAAGCTCAAACGCCGCGGCGGTTTTGGTGGGCCTGAACAGGATCCTCGGGGAATTTACCGACCGGAACCTGCTCCGGATGGCCGCATCTCTCGGAGCAGACGTTCCGTTTTTTGTAAGATCCACCTCTTCGTTTGTCGAGGGAGCGGGGGAGAAGGTGAAGGTGCTTTCTCGTTTTCCGCTTTTTCACTACGTTATCATTTTCCCGCGAAAAAGCCTCTCTACCAGGGAGGTATACAGCAGGTGGGAACCTCCTTCCCGCCCGCCTGAGAGAATTGATGCCGTTTCGCTGGCCGGGAGCTTCCACCGGGGAGATCTTCCGCTTAAAAACGGACTTGAGGACACAGTCTTCGGGATTTTTCCGGAAATCCTTTCCCTGAGGGAAACTTTCCGGTCGCTCGGGGTCCGCTTCGCGCTCGTCTCGGGGAGCGGCTCGTCGGTTTTTTCCGTTTTCAGAAAGCGGCGGGAGGCTGAGGAAATCCACGAGTATCTGGCGACGTCTTCAGAGTTCGATGTTTTTCTCGCAAGCGGGATAAGCGGCTGGCACTTTCTTGCTGACTGAGCCTCTTTTGCCCGGATTCCGGGCGAAAACTCGTCCCCTGGAGGACCGTCTGTTTTGCTTGACGCGAGAAGGGGTCAACACTATAATAGGGAGGGGGGAGCAGTTTGGAAAACAGGTGTATTTGTCAAGGAATTACGGAGGTTCAGATGCTGGGAAAACTCAGAAACGTATTCTGGAGAGGGAAAAGAGGTGAACCGCGTTCCGGGAGAAAATCCGCGGAACCCATGGATATGCCGCGCGTCCTGATTGCGGCCGCCGGGTTTCTGCTTGGGCTTCTGCTCATGGGCGGACCCGCAGACGTAAGCACGCAGGAAACATACGCCGACGGGGACCTTAGACTGGTGGATGTTAGTACAGGCACCGTGGTAGATCTCAGTACTGCTACCGCGCCCTCGGGCAGGCTTGAGATATTCGATGATCCCGACGCCGACGGCACCGGCGAATGGAAGGGCATATGCGATGACGGGCTCGGGACCCTGGGAAAAGCGCAGGACAACAACATCCGCGTGATCGGCAGGCAGGAGGCCCGCGTGGCGTGCCGCCAGCTGGGCTTTTCAGGGGGGACTCCGATTGTCAGGCTCGCGCATCCCTCAAGCTCCGCGCTAGACCCGTCCGCGTATTACCTGCTTGATGACCTTGAGTGCTCAGGCTCTGAAGACAGGATTCTCGGCGAAGGAAAGTGCAAGCACCTGTCGCGCGGGCAGAACGACTGCGGTAAAAATGAGGCTTTCGGCGTCACATGCGCCGCCCCGACCTCAAACAATGATGCCGTAGGCCATACAGCTATCAGGGGCACCGAAACCAAAACAGGGGTAACCGTGACCGCCGATCACTCGGGGATTACTGACGCGGACGGAAAACCCACGGCCGAAAGCGCGTTTTCCTATCAGTGGATAAGGTCCGATATAGCCTGGAACGAAACGACAATCACGGGCGCGACCGCTTCCACTTATACCTTTCAGGAAGAGGATGAGGAAGAGTGGGTCAAGGTCAGGGTCCGTTTCACCGATAACGCGGGCAACGCGGAAGAGGTGGAAAGCTTTGAAGTGGGGCCTGTCTACACGAACAAGCCCGACGGCAGCCTCAGATTGCTTCGTACCATTAATACCGGCACCGGCCAGGTATCCGGTCCCAACGAGGGACTGCTCCAGATATTTGACGAACAAAGCAAGCGATGGAAGGGAGTATGCGATGACAGCTGGGACGATCAGGACGCGGGGGTGGCGTGCCGGCAGCTTGACTACCAGGCTGGAGGCACCGCGGATGGCGAGATAATCTGGCTTGGATATCCTCCGCTTCTCTATCTGCTTGATGAAGTGGGGTGCGACGGTACGGAAAACACGCTGCTTGAATGCGACCACGCGGGACGGGGAGTGCACGACTGCACCGCCTGGGAGTACGCGGGCGTCACATGCGTGCCGAACTGATTTCCGGTGAAGATTGGTTGGTGCTGCAGAGTTTTCGCCGCGTGAGACCCTGCGGCTTGGAGAGATACCATGAAAAACATAAAAAACCTGATTTTTTTATTCTGTGTTGCGGGGATGCCGGGTGCCGTTTCCTTCCATGCGCCCCCTGCCGCCGCCCATAACGGCGGGCACACGATGACCACCGCTGTCTCCGACGTATCGGATGACAGCACTCTTGAGGATTTCGTAGAGCACGCGGCGGCGCATCTTATGGAGGTCACGACATTTTCCGAGACTCTTGCAATACTGAACGGGTTCAGAGATGAATCGGGGGACTGGAATGACGGTTCCACTTACCTTGTTCTCCTGACAAGCGCGGGAGGGGTCTATGTTCACGCCAAAAACAGGGAGCTTGAGGATCAGGACTGGTCCCGGCTTGAGGATGCCGAGGGGAACAACGTGGGGCAGCAGTTTCTCAGCGGAGGACTTGTAACTTATGTTGGGAATGATAGCAGTACCGGCAAAGCCTATGCGCATCATTTCACGGCTTCCGCAGTTCCGTTCGCCAATCCGCGCTTGTCCCGGGAAGACGGGTTTGTTCTCGTCGGCGGATTTGATTATGAGCCTGAAGTTATAGGTCAGAAAAGATCCTATGAGGATCTGATCGACTCAATCCCTGTTGAGATACGTCCGCGTCCGAGCAAGGAGGCCTTCGAGATAGGCGGCGAAGATACCCGCGAGATGGATGAACAGGAGCTTAAAACGTTTGTGGAAGAGGCAATCATTTTCTTTACGGGGGCTGTTGCGCTTCCCGATCTTGATCCCGTGAGGCTGCGCACTATTTTCAGGCTTGACAACGGGCCATGGAGACACGTATCCACCTATATCTACATAATGGATGCCGAGGGCAACGTGATTTTCAACGGGGCGAACAGAAATATTGAGCAGACCAACCTGCTCAACGATCCTGATGTCGGGGAGGACATTGCCCGGCTCATTGAAGCGGCGAAAATGCCGGGCGGAGGATTCGTGGAATACAACTGGGAAGACCCCGCAGTTGTGGGTGACGGGGAGCAAAGCGGAGGTCCCGGCGGCGATTCGCCGAAGCTTGGCTACACAAAAGCCCATTCATCTGACAAGGACAATCCTGACGCGTCTGTCTATATCTTCGGTTCCGGGCTTTATCTCGGGCCATCGGAAGAAGATGATGATGGAGGATGTGCTCTTTCGGGTACAGCGAACAGGACTGAAAGTGCTCTTGTGGGCACACTCCTTGTCGTATCCGCCATGCTTTCCGTTGTTTTTGTCCGGCAAAGACGCCGGGGGAGCGCCTGAGCGATCTCTTGCCGGGATTGCGCTTTGTCCCGGGTCTTTCTTTAACAGTCGCGCGGATGTGATAACATAGGAGTGTTTTGCGACTGGGGCGTCGTCTAACGGCAGGACACCGGGTTTTGGTCCCGGTAGTGGGGGTTCGAGTCCTCCCGCCCCAGCCAGAAATTTCTATTCACGGTACCATGTCAGGCAATTCTCTCAAAGGACTTAACCCTTCCCAGCTTGAGGCCGTAACCCACGGAGAGGGCCCGCTGCTTGTGCTCGCGGGTCCGGGTTCGGGAAAAACCAGGGTGATAGCCCACCGCATTTCCTACCTCGTGAACGACCTTCGCGTGCTTCCGGAGAACATACTGGCCGTTACATTCACCAACAAGGCGGCGGGGGAGATGAAAAAAAGGGTTTTTGATCTGGGCGGCGGTATGGCGGGCGGGATGTGGATCGGAACTTTCCACTCGATCTGCCTGCGTATCCTTAAAGCGGAAGTGGATTTTCTTCCCGACTACACGAAGGACTTCGTCGTTTACGATCAGGACGATCAGTTGAACCTGCTTAAAAGCTCTCTGAAGGAACTTGACTACGGGGAAAGTTTTTTCGTGCCGAAGAATGTGCTTTCTCAGTTTGACCAGCTTGAGAACAGCGGGCTGGTTTCTTTTCGGGACGATTTTTACGACAGCGCACTCGGGGAGCTTTACGACTTTTACAAAAAAGAGCTTGTCAGGCGAAACGCGATGACGTTTAACGACCTGCTTTGTGTCACGAACAGGCTTTTCTCTCACCACTTGAACTTTAAAGTGCACCACTGACTTTGATAACTCTCTTTCAGGGGAG
>JAPOYE010000106.1:0-1796 GCA_026706695.1 Candidatus Dadabacteria bacterium
CCTGACGGTCCGCCCCTTGAAATTCCCGGACTATTTCATCTATGCTGGCCATTTTCCCGCAATCTCAAAAAAAAGGATGCGGACCCGCAAGACCACACCCTTTCTTATTCACGCAAAAAACGTTTCTCCTTTTATTTTTCTATCGGAGCCCTTACAAGGTTCCCCCACTCGGTCCACGAGCCGTCGTAATTCCTGACGCTCTCAAACCCGAGAAGATAGGTAAGAACAAACCAGGTGTGAGAAGAACGCTCCCCTATCCTGCAGTAGGCAATCACGTCCTGATCCTTGCTTAGCCCCTGCCCCTTTTCGTATATCTCGACAAGCTCATCGGCCGAGCGGAAAGTTCCGTCCTCATTGGCGGCCGTAGCCCAAGGGACGTTTACCGCACCCGGAATATGTCCTCCGCGAAGCGCGCCTTCCTGAGGGTAAGCCTCCATGTGAAGCAGTTCTCCCGAATATTCCTTCGGGGAACGGACATCGACAAGCGGCTTGCCCGAGTTCATGTGTCCAAGAACGTCATCGCGAAAAGCCCTTATTGACTCATCGACAGCCGACACCTTGTAATCGGTTTTCGGTCTTTCGGGAACCTCTTTTACCATATCTCTTCCCTCGTCGACCCATTTCTGCCTGCCGCCGTCCATTATAAGACATTTTTCATGTCCAAGCACCTTGAAGGTCCAGAATGCGTAGCAGGCCCACCAGTTGCTCCTGTCCCCGTAGAAAACCACTGCGTGGTCGTTTGAAATGCCTTTTTCCGAAAGCAGTGCCTCGAAATCCTCCCTGCTAACGTAGTCCCTTATAAGCTGATCCTGAAGCTCGGTCTGCCAGTCGAATTTCACCGAATTTCTTATGTGTCCTATCTCGTAAAGCAATATGTCCTCATCCGATTCAACTATAACGATATCGGGATCGTCGATATGCTCCTCTACCCAGTCCGTGCTTACCAAAACATCCGGGTTTGCGTAATCCGCCATTTCTGAAACCTCCGTTCGGCCGCGTAACTTCGCGGCCTTTTACAATATTTAGGTAATTATAAATACACGGGGGCGGGTTTTCAAGAAATCCCCAAGGGACCGCCGGGCCCCGCGGGAAACTTGATTTTCGGGGAGGGTTGCGTGATAATTTCTTCGTACGCACAGTCTCAGGAAACCTTAAAATGGCGGAAACAGAAGAGCAGAAAACAGAAGAAATGGCGGAACAGGAAACCGAGGCGCCGGATGAAAACGAAGTTGCCCCAATAATCTGGTCCCAGAAAAGGGTTCCGAACATAGAAAAGGGATATAACCCAAGCGTGCCTTTTTACATGATGGGAATCTTCATCGCACTCATAATCCTGAGCGTGATTTTCGCCAAGATCACATCCTGAGCGTACAATCCCGCCCCCCGCCCAGAGCCATGGACAGGAAAAATCGCGCTTCATCCGTCTCAAAGAACCAGAGCGCCCTGAAAATAGTCTGGTCCGCCCTGCTGCTTGCCATGTTCGCCTACACCGCGGTGGTTTTCGTTTTCAAATCGCCCGAGGCGCCGGATGTCAGAGAAAACGTAAAGGCAGTATTTCTTCTTGGAGGAGTGGTGCTTGGAGTAATCTCCCTTCTCATATACAGGTTTACCCTTTCTGAGAAATCGCTTCGCAAGAAATTTCTCTCAACCCAAGGCCAGGAGCCGGGAAAAAGGCTTGAGGAGTTCTCAAACCGTCTCCTGCTTCCGCACGTGGTTCCCTGGGGAATAAACGAGACCGTGGTGCTGCTCGGATTCGTGCTCGGGTTTTTAGGCAGAAATCCCCAAGACATACTTCC